>NZ_JAVTWC010000098.1:0-39107 GCF_032229445.1 Tahibacter sp. | reverse complement strand
AGAACCGCAGGTTCTGATCACTCTGAACGCCCAACGGGCCGGACCGGCCAACGCGCAGCGTCGGCCAGGGTTGTGGAGATCGGGTGCACGGCACCGAACCCTCGGTGCCAGGACTTGTAGCCAACTTCCCTAGTACACGCCGTGCTCGAGCCGCATCAGCTCGTTCACCACCGCCTCGCGGTCGCCGACCATGAGCACTTCCAGCGGCGATCGCTGGTTCAGATGGTGGTTGCGCGAGCTGAGCCATGCGGAGGCGATGACGCTGTTGCCGAGCACATGGGTGGCCAGCTGCACGAGGCTGTCGTCGACGATGCGCAGGGTTTCGTAGAACGACAGTGCGCGCCGGGCGAACAGTTCCTGCGCTGCCTGCAGCTCGCCGCGCGCGGCGCGCGCCTGGCGCGCGAGGTCGGCGAGCACGGCGCTGTTGGTCTGGTGTGGCGGTACGGCGTAATGGTTCTGAGCCGGTGGCGGCGAACGGCCCAGTGAAGGCTGCGGGGTCGCGGGACGTGCGGTTGGCGGCGGTGTCGGCCGGGATTGCGCCGGCGGTGGCACTGGGGCACGCGGCGGCGGGTTGGCCGGCGGGCGCTGCGCCGAATTCGTGGGCGCCGGACTGGCGCCGGACTCGGGCAGGGTCGATGGCCAGGTCGGTGTCCAGGTCGAGCGCTGGGTCGACATATCGCCTCCAAACAGGGCTGCAGGAACCGCCGCGGCACCGGCAACTGCGCCGCAACGGCAACCAAATCGATCGCGGTCAGCCCCCACCGACCTTGGCCCGGGCCGACCGCAGCGAAAGAGTAGCACCGCTGCAGTGACGAAGGCGTCCGGACGATAGCGCGTCCGTTTGGCGACCAACTGCGTCCTGGCGCACGAACCGGCCGGATTCGGACCGGCGGCCGCGATGGGACGGCGGACGCACGGTCGGGACAGGCCCGCCCGCACCGCCCCGACCGCTTCGTCCCCTCATTGCACGGGACTTCCCGCGCCGCTCAGCGCAGCACTTCGTCGAGAAAGGCCATCGCGCTGTCCGAGCCGGACTGGCCGAGCCAGAACAGGGCCTTCTGCTTGACCTCGCGCGGATAGTCGCCGAGCATGATCGCGATCAATGCCGCGTCGTTCTGCCCGTCCGGCAATTGCGACAGCGCGAACACAGCCTGCTCGCGCACGTCAGCATCCTGCTCCCGGCGCACCGCCGCGACGATGTCCTGGGCGGCGCGCTTATCCTCCATCTGCGCCAGCCAGAACAAGGCCTGGCTGCGCACCTCGCCGGAGCGGTCGTTCTGCGCGCTGGCCAGCACCTTCGGATAGGTATCGAATTCCTCTGCCTGTGACAGCACGAACAGCGCGTGGCGGCGGATGTCCTCGTCCGCGTCGTCACGCGCAAAACCTTCAACGATTGCGATGCCGGCCGCACCGCGGGCCTGGCCGAGCCAGAACAGCGCGGCCTCGCGGCGCTTGTCCGGCTGTCCGGCCGCCGCCATGCGTGCCAGGGCGGACTCGGCCGCGGCGTCGGCATGGAATGCCAGCGCCATGACGGGCTCGTCGTCGAGATTCTTCGCCGCGCCGGTTGCCATCGCGAGACGTTCCAGCCAGTCGATGCTGTCCTTGGCGCTGACGCCAGCCAGCGGCCGTAGCGCCTGGCGCGTGTTCACCGGGCAGGTCGCCGCATAGGCGCGGATCTTGTCGACCTTGCCGCCGGCGACATGGGCATAGACGGTCAGCGTGTCGGTTGCGGCCGGCTTCGCGCTGGCATGCCTGTCGGCGATGCTGACGCTCCAGTTGCCGCCGTCGAGGTCGCAGCCGCTGCGGTCGATTCCGCTGCGGCCGATGTCGTAGCAGCACGGTTCGCCGGCATCGGCGACCTTGGCGACCTGCCAGCTGGCCCAGCCGTCGCCGGCGGCGATGTCCTTGCCGATATCGGCGGCACACGTCAGCGGAATCGAAAACAGCACGGCGGCGATCAGTGTACGCATGAGTATTCTCCACAAGGATTTTTTGGCATGGCGAAGCCGCCGGCGCAAAGCGCCGCGTCGGAAAACATCGCCACAGGGAGGACGGAGCGGGCGGCGTTGCTATCGGCGCCGCTGCCGTCGAATCTCAGTTCAATTCCTGCTCGATCACGTCGATCGCCGCGTCGTTGTCCATGGTCGTGAGCATGCGCAGGATCTGCTGCTTCTCTTCCTTGGTCCTGGCGAGCTTGTAGAGCGAAGTCATCGCCTTCGCGTCATCGGCAATCAGCAACCCCTGCAGGATCGCCTCGCGCTCTTCCCGGCTGGCCGCGCGCGGATAGAAGCCGACCAGCGCATCGCTGGCGCGCTTGCCGCCGCCGATGCCGATCGCGCGGTAGGCCTCCAGCCGCGCCGACGGCGCAAGGTTGCCGGCCATCACCTGCACGATGCCGTCGATATCGCCGGCGACGCCCAGCGACTGCACGATCTTGCCCTGCAGCTCAGGCTCCTTGACGCTGGGCAGCAACTGCCGCAGTTCCGCCGTCGCATCCATCGCGCCGAGCAGTTGGATAGCGTCGTCGCGCAGACTCGGATCGGTCTCGTCGCGCGCTGCGGCGAAGACGAGATCCTTGCGGTCGGCGACGAGCCAGGCCTGCAGCACGTCGCGCTTGTCCGCCGCGGCAGCGGACTTGTACAGGTTGCTCAGCTCGGTCAGCGCCTTGGCATCGCCGCTCAGTCCGAGCATGCGGATCGCTTCGCCACGCAGGGCCGGATCACCGCTTCGCGCCACGCCAGCCAGTGTCGACAGCGCCTCGTCGGATTCGATCTGGCTCAGCACGAACAGCGCGCGTCGCTTGACCTTCTCGGGCTGCTTGCCGGCCAGTACTTTCTTGAGCAGCGGCAGCGCCCGCTCCGGCGGTGCGTGCATCAGACCCTCGACCGCGATTTCGGCCAGCTCCGAGTCGGTGCCGGCGGCGGCCTCGACCGGCACCTCGTTCTGCCGCAGCAGCGCATCCGCTTCATCGATCCAGCGGCTCTGCGGAAATTTCTCGTGCAGCCGGCCGACCTCGCGCCGGGCTTCCGCCGGCCGCTTGGCCTGCATCAGCACGTAGGCCTGCCAGAAGATCGCCGTATCGACGTTGGCTTCGCCGCGTTCGACCATGCGCTGCTCGAGCAGCTTGAAGCGGTCGAGCGCGACGCGCCAGGACGACTTGGCCATCGCATCCTGGCCCTGGGTGTAGAGCTCGTTGATTTCCTTGTCGGCGGTCTTGACGACAGCGTCTGCCGGCACCGCTAGGACCAGGGGCGCGGCTGTCGCCAGCAGCAGGCCGAGGACGTGGGAAAGCAGTTTCGTATTCATGTGGACTCCGTCAGATCGTGGTCGGGCGCTGCGGCTCGATCCGGGCCTGCGTCGCGCGCAGCTGGAACAGCAGATCGGTCTTGTCGACGTAGTCGCGCAAGCCGTCAGAGCTTTGGACGGACGCCGTGCCCGCGGGGTTAGCAAGCTCGATCAGCAACGGCTCGAGCTGCTGCAGGAAATTCGCGAGCCGCGCATTGCCGGCGCGCGCGGCGGCCTGGGCATACAGACGGTTGGAGTCGATCAGGCCGGCCGCAAGTTCGCGATTGCCGGCGAGCAGCGCCGCGCTGTCGCTGTTGACCGCGGTCAGCACCACGCCTTCGGTCTCGCGCAGGTGCGCCGCGACATAGGCATCGAGCACGCGCGAGGACAGCTCGCTTTTCCCGACGGCCGCCACGTCCGGCTTCGGCGTCGGCGCCTGCGGGCCCGCCGGCTGGCGGCCGATCAGAAAACCCACGCCGAGCGCGGCGACGACGGCGAGCGCCGTCGCCGCATGGCGCAGCAGCGGACGCGCGCCGGCGCGGTGCCGCACGCGACCGGCGCCGCGCAGGGTGTCGGCGTGACGCCGATCCGGCACACCGTCGCTGCCGGTCTGCTCTTCCCAGCGCTGCCACAGGCGCTGTTCCAGGCCCGCATCCGCGGTCGCAGCGGGTTGCGCGTCGACCGCTTGGAGCGTCGCGCACAACACCGCGTAGCGCGCGCGCAGCGGCGCGGATTCGCGCAAGGCCTGTCCGATCGCGGCGAGTTCGCCGGCCGTCAGTCCATCGCGGTAGTGGTAGAGCACAAGATCGTCGTCGCGGATCGAATTCATCGCCTTACCTCAGCGGTTCCAGCGCGCCGCGCAGCTTGCGCACGGCACGGAAGATGGCCTGTTTGCAGGCCGAAACGTTGATGGCCAGCACGCCGCAGATTTCCTCCAGCGACTGGCCTTCGTGATGGCGCAGCACGAAGGCGCTGCGCTCCAGGTGAGTCATGCGCTCCAGCTGCTGCTGGACCTGGCGTCCGATCTCGCCGCCACCGGCGAGCTGCTCCGGTCCGGGCAGCTCGTCGGCATGGGCGGCGAGGAAATCCTCGGCGCCGTCGGCGTTGCCTGCATCGGCCAGGAACTGCTCGCGGCCGCTGCGCTTGCGCAATTGCTCCAGCGCGGCATTGACCGTGATGCGATGCAGCCAGGTCCTGAAATTCGCGCGACCGTCGAAATCCCCGAGATGGCGCCAGGCATTGAGCAGGGCCTCCTGGACCGCATCCTCGGCCAGCCCCGGATCGCGCGTGATGCGCGCCGCGACCGCGTACAGCGGACGCGTCTCGCCTTCCACGAGGCGCCGGAACGCCTCGCGATCTCCCTGGCGGGCCTTGCTGACCCGTTCGTCGTCGACTGTCATGGCAGCATGGATGCCGTCAGGGCGGATTCGGTTAGCACGGGTTTACCGTAGCGGTTTGTCGGCGCGTCGGGGCAGGAGCCCGCTCTCTACGATTCTGCATTCCTGGTTTCCCGTCCCCAGCCCCGCATTCCGGGCGCCCATGCGCGCCCGTTGCTACAATCCCGTGTCTTTCCGTCCCCCCCCTTTCGAGGAGCCCCCATCATGGCGGTGAAAGTTGCCATCAACGGCTACGGCCGTATCGGCCGAAATGTTCTGCGTGCGCTGTATGAAGCCGGCCGCAACCACGAGATCCGGATCGTCGCAATCAACGACCTGGGCGATGCGGAAACCAATGCGCACCTGACCCGCTACGACACGGCCCATGGCAAATTCCCGTTCGAGGTGGCCGTCGACGGCGGCGATCTGGTCGTCAAGGGCGACCGCATCAAGGTATTCGCCGAGCGCGATCCGGCCAAGCTGCCCTGGGGCGAGCACGGCGTCGATGTCGTCCTGGAATGCACAGGCCTGTTCACCACCAAGGCCAAGGCCGCGGCGCATATCGCCGGCGGCGCCCGGAAAGTCATCATTTCCGCGCCAGGCGGCAGCGACGTCGACGGCACCTTCGTCTTCGGCGTCAACGACGACCAGCTCAAGGCCTCGCACGAGGTCATCTCCAACGCCTCGTGCACGACCAACTGCCTCGCACCGCTGGCCAAGGTGCTGCACGAGAAGATCGGGATCGAGCACGGCCTGATGACGACGATCCACGCCTATACCAACGATCAGGTGCTGACCGACGTCTATCACTCCGACCTGCGCCGCGCGCGTTCGGCGACGCAGTCGCAGATCCCGACCAAGACCGGCGCGGCCGCAGCCGTCGGCCTGGTCCTGCCGGAACTCAACGGCAAGCTCGACGGCTTTGCGATGCGCGTGCCGACGATCAACGTCTCGGTCGTCGATCTCACCTTCGTCGCCAAGCGCGCGACCACGAACGCCGAGATCGATCAGATCGTGAAAGAAGCCTCCGAAGGCGCACTCAAGGGCATCCTCGGCTTCAACAAGGCACCGCTGGTATCGGTCGACTTCAACCACGATGCGCGCTCGTCGGTGTACGACGCGACGCTGACCAAGGTCATGGGCGGCACGCTGGTCAAGGTCTGCTCCTGGTACGACAACGAGTGGGGCTTCTCCAACCGCATGCTCGACATGACGCTGGCGCTGATGGCGGCGAAGTAAGCCGCTGCCCGGAGCGCAGCGCGCGAACCGGACTCGCTGCACACCTGTAAACGACGCCCGCTGCGGATCGCAGCGGGCGCCTGCATCTGGCTATATGAAAAGCGTGTCGCTGGCGATCAGCGCATCGCCAACGTCTGCGGCTCCGGGGATCCGGCCTGGACCTTCCCGCCCGCGGCCTATCGGGGACGCCAACTGCGGGCCGAGGCGAACCGGCGTCGATCGCCATCTCCGGCGATTGCGGCACAATCGCCGCATGCTGCAGACCTTCGCCGCCACCAACTACCGTTCGCTGCGCGATCTCAAACTCGCGCTCGCGCCGCTGACCCTGGTCACCGGCGCGAACGGCAGCGGCAAGTCCAATCTCTACCGTGCACTGCGCCTGCTGCAGCAGGCCGCGCAGGGACAACTCGCCGAAGCCATCGCCGGCGAAGGTGGCATACCGTCGCTGCAATGGGCCGGGCCGGCGGATACGCGCAGCCAGCACAAGCGAGGCCTGGCCGCTCACGGCACACGCAGCAAAGGGCCGCTGCGCATCGGCGTCGGCTTCGCCGCCGACGATATCGCCTACCGCATCGAACTGGGTCTGCCGGCCGGCGGCAATCCGGTGACGCAGCCGTCGCGCTTTCGCCTCGATCCGGAAGTGAAGGCGGAGTACGTCTGGCAGGCACCGCCGCAGCGCAAGGCGAACACCTGGCTCGAACGCGAAGGTGCGATGACGAACCTGCGCGACGCCGAGGGCGAATGGCAGCGGCTGGCCTTTCGCGTGGCTGCGAGCCGCTCGGTGCTGTCGGAACTGTCCGAACCGCAGCGCTTTCCCGAAGTCTTCGCGCTACGCGAACGCCTGCGCAACTGGCGTTTCTACGACGGCTTCCGCACCGACGCAGACAGCCCGCTGCGCCAACCGCGCGTGAGCGTGCAGACCGGCGCACTCGCACACGACGGCCGCGACCTCGCCGCGGCGCTGCAGACCATCATCGAGATCGGCGACGCCGATGCGTTGCATGAGGCCGTCGACGACGCGTTTCCGGGCTCGCGCATCGCCATTCTCGGCGACGACGCGCGGCTGGAGGCCGGCCTGCAGGTCGACGGCCTGCTGCGCGAACTGCGCGCCGCGGAACTGTCCGACGGCACGCTGCGGTACCTCTGTCTGCTCGCCGCTCTGCTCAGCCCGCGTCCGCCGGAACTGCTCGTGCTCAACGAACCCGAGCAAAGCCTGCATCCGGACCTGCTGCGTCCGCTTGCACGCCAGATCGCGCGGGCGTCGCAGCACACCCAGCTCTGGGTCATCAGCCATGCGCCGAAACTCGTCGGCGCGATCGAGGACGCCGCCGGCATCGTCGCGACCGAACTCGCGCGCGAGCGCGGCGAGACGCGCATCGTCGGGCAGGGACTGCTCGACGAACCGATCTGGCCGTGAGCCGGGATTGCGGCAATTGCTCCGCAACGACGCCATCGGGGCGTCGACACGATGAAAAATATTCAACGATACCCGTGCCATACCGATACGAATGCAAACGTGCATTGCGGTGGCTTCGCATTGCTGCAGAATCGGCCCGTCGCACACTGCGGCATCCGAGGAGGCGGACATGACAGTCGAAGCGTTGCTCATCTGGTTGATCGTAGGTGCCGTTGCAGGCTGGCTGGCGGGGCAGATCGTCAAAGGCCATGGTTTCGGCCTGGCTGGCAACATCGTGGTCGGCATCGTCGGCGCGTTCCTTGCCGGCTGGCTCCTGCCGGGACTGGGACTGGGCCTCAGCGGTATCGTCGGCAGCATCATCTATGCGGCGCTCGGCGCGATCATCCTGCTACTGCTGATCGGGCTCATCAAACGCGCATAGCGTGACGTAGTGGGGCATGGTTTCCCGAGAGGCCGGAGATTTCTCCGGCCTTTCTTTTCAGTGGCCAGGGCAACATCGCCGGACGGTGGCCGATAGCCCTTTCTGATGCATGGCCCATGAGCGGCATCGTTTTCGACTGCGGCGGCGTAAGGCAAAGCCTCACATTGCCAGCGACTGCTCCGCATGCTGGCAGTTGCGCCGCGCGAGCGCGAGATTGGACTTGGCCTTGTCGAGCACGAGATAGATGAACAGCCCGGGCTTGTTCGCGACCGGGCGGATGATGTGGTACTGCTTGCCGAGCGTAATGAGGATGTCCTCGATGGTGTCGCTGAGGCCAAGACTCTTCTTGGTCCTCATCTTCGCGCGCACGACTTCGGTGTTGCCGGCGGCAGCCAGATCGAGGTCGATGCCAGTGCCGATCTTGCCGAGGCTCATGCCGCTGTTCGCGTCGACGAGTGCGGCGCAGATCGCGCCGTCGACCTGCATCAGAGCAGCGAGACTGTCGTTGCGCTCCAACGCGATCGGACCGCATGACGAATGTCACACAGAGCGCCGCCCTCGGCAGAGTTACCCTAGCGCGTGCTCGTGCGATTCGCGAATGCCGTCCCGCACCGAGGAATACTGTCGCATGAGCCAAACCCCTCCCACGCCCGTCGCCGACGCGCAGCGCCACGACGTGCTCGACGCGCTGCGCGGCATCGCCCTGTTCGGCGTGCTGCTCGTCAACCTGCGCGACCTTTCGCTGTATACGCTGATGCCAGCAGCCGAACGGCTGGCGCTGCCGACGGCAGCCTGGGATCGCGTGCTCGAGGTCGTGATGGCCGCGCTGATCGACGTCAAGTCCGCGACGCTGTTCTCGATGCTGTTCGGCGTGGGCTTCGCGCTGCAGATGCAGCGCGCGGCCGGCGACAGCGCCGTCGCACGCCGCTACCTGCGCCGGCTACTGTTGCTGCTCATCATCGGCGTCGCCCACGCCTGGCTGCTGTGGTGGGGCGACATCCTGCGCTACTACGCGCTGCTCGGCCTGTTGCTGCTGCCGCTGGGACGCATGAGCCCGCGCCTGCTCGCGCTCACCGGACTCGCTGTCGCGCTGTTCGCGCTGCCGCTGCTGCGGCCATTGATACTGCCGGCGCTGCCCACGCTGACACCGGCCGCGGACGCGGCCGCCACGGCCTACGCCGCGTTCTCCGACGGCAATGCCGGCACTGCGCTCGCCGCCAATCTCGACTACGACCTGCGCATGCGCCTGGCCAACTGGAGCCTCGCGTTCTTTGTGCTCGGACGGCTGCTGCTCGGCGCTGCGCTGGGTTTCGCCGGCGTGATCCAGCAGCCGCAGCAGCATCGCGCGTTCTGGCGCCGCCTGCTGGCCGTGTGCGTGCCGCTCGGTGCGGCGTTGACCGCGTTCGTGCTGCTGCGCGACCACGGCCTGCTGTTCGCCGACGGCTGGTGGAAAAGCAGCGCGGCACGCAGCGTATCGAGCGTGCTGCGCGGCGCGAGTTCCATCGCGATGGCGCTGGCCTACATGGCGCTGGTCGTCGTGCTGTTCGAGACGCGCGCGCGGCGCGCGCTGAATGCGTTCGCGCCGGTCGGCCGCATGGCCCTGACCCACTACCTCGGCCAGAGCCTGCTCGGCGTGGCGCTGTTCTACGGCGCGGGCCTGCGCATCGGCCCGCGCTATGGTTTGACCGGCACGCTGGTCGCCGCGGTCGCGATCTTCGCGCTGCAGACCTGGCTGAGCCGCTGGTGGCTCGCACGGTTCCGCTTCGGGCCAGCCGAATGGATCTGGCGCAGCCTTACGTACGGCGAGCGCCAGCCGCTGCGGCGGCGGCGGCCGGTCGCGACCGGAGCGGCATAATCCACTGTTGCATCAATCCAACTTGAGTGTTTTCCAGAAACGCTCGATCAGCGCGACATCGAGCGCGGCGCGATCCTCTTCCATCATCGTGATGACAAGATAGCCGCCCTTGCGGTCTCCCCTCGCGACGACGGTGCGATCCCAGGACTCGTCGCCAGACTCGGTCCGCACCTGCTTGCCCACCAGTTCGCGACCGTCGGCGAGCAGCCGCGTGACCGGCACGATCTTGCGCTGGTAGCCGGCCGCGACTTCCTCGTCGGTCGTCTCCTTGACCATGAGGTCGATCAGCGAGGTCGGGTCGAGTCCTTCGTAGCGCTGCAGGATCACGCCGTTGCCGTTCGCCGAAACGAGCATGATCTGGCGTATCTGGTCGTTGATGTCGGTGGTCGAGGGCTGCACCGTGGCCGGATGCTCGAAGCTCAGGCCACCGTCGATGAAGACCTGCTGTGCCTTGCGCTGCAGGCGCACGCTGACCGGCTTGCCGTCGACGACCACCGTCGCGTCCTTGTCCAGGTCGAGTTCGGTGGACTTGCCGCCGATCGTCAGCACGTAGCCGCCGGCCATGGCGGCACCGCCAACCAGCGCAAGGATTGCGGCCGCCACGATGCGGAATGATGTGCGCATGGGATATCTCGCTCAAAAGGAACCCGATTGTAGGGCCTTGGCTTGCCAAGCGCCGGGCGGGCTTCTATCGTCGATACGGCCTGAGCGGCGCCCATGCCGCCGGCACCGATCCACCGCACTCGAGGCCAAGGAGGCTGCATGAGCTACGCCGAAAAACGCCGTCATCCACGCTTGTCGGTGTTCTCCGCCGCGATGCTCGTGCTCGACGACCAGGCCTACCTCAGCGAGGTCAAGGACCTGTCCCAGGGCGGCGCCAGAGTCGCCCTGCCGCGCAACTGGAACCTGCCGATCGCGACCGAATGCCAGCTGTTCCTGATCTTCGACCAGGAAACCGTGATCGGCCTGCGCATCCGCGTCGTCCGCGTCGGCTACGACGACCTCGGCCTGGAGTTCATGGCCGGGCAGGAGGAGAAGGTTGCGGCGGTGTTGTATGAGTCGCGGTTCATCGAGCAGGAGTGAGTGGTGCTCGACCAATGAAATCACCCGCGGACTTTTCCGGGACGGTCGTGTCATGAGCAACGCGGAATGGCATTTTGACGGCTCGGACACGGCCGGACAGTTCGGCCTCCTCGGGCGCCATCCATCGCGCAGGATTCGGCAATATTGGTTTTTATAAAAACCAAATAATAGTTTCCTGCTAGAACTTGTCCCGAAACACGAAGTACGCTGCGCCGAGCAGACACAGGCCGGCCCAGAGATAGTCGGTCTTCAGCGGCTCTTTCAGATAGAACACCGCGAACGGCACGAAGACCGACAGCGTTATGACTTCCTGCAGGATCTTGAGCTGGCCGACGCTGAGCACGGTGTAGCCGATGCGATTGGCGGGGACTTGCAGCAGGTATTCGAACAGGGCGATGCCCCAGCTGGCGAACGCGGCGACGATCCAGGGTTTGGCGCTGAGTTCCTTGAGGTGCGCGTACCAGGCGAAGGTCATGAAGATGTTGCTGAGGATCAGCAGAGTGATGCTGGTCAGGATGGGGTGCATGGGAAGTCAGGGCTGGTAAATCGGAGGGTGCGTCGGACCGACGGGCGCGAGCAATGTCAGGGACAAGATGATAGATGGCGGCCGTGAACAATCGGGCGCAACGCGGCCACGACTGCAACACCATCCCCACCCAACCCTCCGGCCCGTTGGTCGTTCAAGGCAGCCAGAACCTTGCGGTTCTGTGCGGCTGCCTTTCACCCCCTTGAAGGGGAGGGCTTACAGCATCTTCCTTTGCACGAGTTCCAGGGGCGACTTCTACTTCAAGCAAGCTCGCACAGCGCAGCCGCCGCGCGCGCGTTCGGCTTCGCGGGGCAAGTCGCGGCAAAACGCTTCAGAAGCGTATCCGCCCCGTCAGCATGTCCCGCAGCATGACCCAGTCGGCGGCGAAGCTGTAGAACGGATGGGTGAAAGTGGCGGGACGGTTGTGCTCGAAGAAAAAATGACCGATCCAGGCGAAGCCGTAGCCGCAGAACAGCGCGCCGAGCACCCACCACGCGCTGCCGCGCACGAATGCGAACACGAGGCAGGTCAGTGCGAGCGTGCTGCCGAGGTAGTGCAGGCGCCGGCAGACGATATTGCTGTGCTCGCCGAGGTAGTGCGGATAGAACTCGCGAAAGCTGCCGAAGGATTGGGACATGCCTCAACCTCTGAGAGTTATCTGACCAGGACTGCGATACCCAGTGATGCGTAGCCGCTGCGCCATCGCGAGCCCGGCGCACACTGAACACATCGCCAACGAAACGATACTGCGTCCCTGCGTCGGCGTCCAAGCGTCAACCGACCGGGAACCACGGCGTTGTGTATCGGCACACCAACCCGGAGAAATTCATGTCACGCCTGATGCTCACTCTCGCCAGTTCCGCCGCCCTCGCCATCGCTGCCCTGGCCGTGCATGTGCCGTCCACGATGGCTGCCACTCCGACCGGCACGCCCGCTACCAGCACCGCGCAGACGGCCACCGACGCCGCGCCCGGCCGCGGCGGGCATCGCAAGGGCCGCGGCGAACGCCTGGTCGCGCTAAAGAACAATCCCGTGTTCCAGACGATGCGCAACCTGCGCGAACTCGAACGGCTCTATCTGATCGACGGTCGCGCCCAGGAAATTCCGGCGCTGTACCGTGACGTGCTGGCCAGGACCCAGAACCCGGCCGTGCGCCAGTTCGCCTTCAATCGTATCGCCCGCAATGAACTAAAGCCGGGCGATGCGGACCAGGCCATCGCAACGCTGCGCCAGAGCCTGGACGAAAGCCTGCAACGCCTGCCGCCCCAGTAAGCCGGAACGCAGCGCATCACGTCGCGCTGCGAATTGCGCACAACCGCATCGTCCGGCACTGCAACCGCGGCGGCTTCCAGCGCATCGTAGTACCCGGAAGCGGAGTCTCCTCCCGCCTTCCACCCCAAGGGAAACTGCCCCCATCAGTTTCCCGACCCCGGCGGGCGCCCTCGGCGCCCGCTTCTATTTCCAGCCTCGGCGGCTTCTGGCGGCTCGGCACCCGCTTCATTCTCCAGCGCCTCGACGACTGCTTTGCTGCTCGCGACGGGCTACGCGCATCGCCCGCTCAGGGCCCCGCGGAACGCTCCTCGGCCTTGGCCGCATCCCACAACGCATCCTGGCCGGCCAGATCCAGCGCTGCCAGCCCGGGCTCGCCGGCCAGCTGCTCCATGCGCCGGAAGCGGCGTTCGAACTTGGCGTTGGCGTGGCGCAACGCGGCCGAGACATCGACCTTCGCATGGCGCGCGACGTTGACGCAGACGAACAGCAGATCGCCGATTTCATCGGTGAGACGCGCCGGATCGCTGCCGGCGGCGAATTCGCTGCGGACTTCGTCGATCTCCTCGTGCAGCTTGTCGAACACCGGCGCCACGTCGGGCCAGTCGAAACCGACCGTCGCCGCGCGTTTCTGCAGCTTGAGCGCGCGCTGCCACTCGGGCAGGCCGCGCGAAATGCCGGCGAGCGCACTGCGGTCGTCCTCACCACGCTCGGCACGTTCGGTACGCTTGAGCGCTTCCCAGGCGACTAGCTGGGCATCGACGCTCCGCGCTCCCGGGTCGGCGACGGCATCGGCGTTGGTGACAGCGCCCGCACCGAACACATGCGGATGGCGCCGGCGCATCTTGTCGCAGATCGCGGCGACCACGTCGTCGAAGCCGAAGTGGCCGGCTTCGCGCGCCATCTGCGCGTGGAATACGACCTGGAACAGCAGGTCGCCGAGTTCGTCGCAGAGTGCCGGCATGTCGGCGCGATCGATCGCATCGGCGACTTCGTAGGATTCTTCAATCGTATACGGCGCGATCGTGGCGAAGTTCTGCTGCAGGTCCCACGGGCAGCCGCCGTCGGGATTGCGCAGCGTCGACATGATCGCAAGCAGTTCGTCCATCGTTGCCATGGGAATTCGTCCGACGCCTCAGGCGAATAGCCGCGCCCAGTCCGTGGCGGGATCGCCGAACGCGATGAAATCGCCGTTGAGCAGCGATTCGCGTGCGTTGCAGCGCAATGGCAGGCCGGCCAGGTCGATCACGCCGCCGCCGGCCTGCTCGAGCACGCATTGCGCGGCCGCGGTATCCCACTCGGACGTCGGGCCCAGGCGCAGATACAGATCGGCCGCGCCTTCGGCAATGCGGCAGAACTTCAGCGAGGAACCCAGCGGCAGTTTTTCGTACGGGCCCACGCGCGACAGCAGCTGAGCTTCCCGCTCGCTGCCGTGCGAGCGGCTGCCTGGCACGAGCAGCGGGTTCGCGCGCGGCCGCGTGCGCAGGCGACGGGGCTCGCTGCGGATGTCGGACTGGCCGAACGCGCCACCACCGGCCCAGCCGAACCACAGTTCGCCGGTCACGGGCGCCTGCACCACGCCGAGTACCGGCCGCTGCTGGTCGATCAGGGCGATATTCACGGTGAACTCCCCGTTGCGCTTGACGAACTCGCGCGTACCGTCGAGTGGATCGACGAGCCAGTAGCGCGTCCAGCGCGCCCGTTCGAGGTAGGGAATCTCGGCCGATTCTTCCGACAGCACCGGTAGCTGCGGCGCCAGCCGTTCGAGGCCGGCAACGATCACGCGGTGCGAGGCAATATCGGCCACAGTCAGCGGCGAGCGGTCTTCCTTGTGCTCGACCGCGAACTCGCTGCCGTAGACATCGAGGATGGCCTGGCCGGCTTCGCGCGCGAGCGCGCAGGCATCCAGACACAGGCGTTGCAGCTCGACCGGGCTCATGCGCCGGGCCTGAAGCGGCCAGCGAGGTATTCGCGCGCTATGAACAGCGCCGCGATGGAGCGCCCCTCGCTGACTTCCTCATGGCCCAGCAACGTATGCAGTTCGGACAGTTTCCAGGGGATCACTTCCAGTTCCTCGGGTTCGTCGCCCTCCAGCCGTTCGGGATAGAGCTCCTGGGCCAATACCACATGGGTCATGCTGGTCATGTAGGCCGGCGACAGGGACAGCGTGGTCAGAATGCGCAGCTGGCGTGCGCCGAAGCCGATTTCTTCCTTGAGTTCGCGGTTGGCGCCCTGCTCGACGGTTTCGTCGCGGTCGAGCCGGCCCTTGGGCAGGCCGAGTTCGTAGCGGTCGACGCCGACGCCGTATTCGCGCACCAGCAGCACGGTGTCGTCGTCGCGCATCGGCACGATAATGACCGCGCCGAGACCGGAGCCCTTGAGGCGTTCGTAAGTGCGGCGCTGGCCGTTGGAGAATTCGAGATCGACTTCCTCGACGTGCAGGAAACCGCTGGCATCGGCGGGACGGGTGGCGTGGATCTTGGGGCGTTCTCGCATGGAGGGCGATTCTACGCAGACACCGTGCGCCTGCGTAGACGCCCACGAAGCGCGAAGGAGGTCCGAGTGGGGCCGCTTTCCGGTCAGACGCCCATCCCCCCGCGAACTTCTGCACGCGGCCGTTAGCACATTGGCCGCCGGGTCATCCGGTCTTGCGCCAGCGAAGCGGGCTGCAGTCCGCGCCGGAACCCGGTGTCGCGGTCGACACGGCGCGTTCACCTGCGGGGCTCGCGATGGAACGCGTGGACGTGAATCGCCGATCTGGTCTCGTGCGAGCCCCGGCGCGCCGAGGCCGGCGTTGACACGGCCGGCACATGCGAATGGGTGCGCGGTTGCGCCCAACGAGCCCGCTGGCCGAAAATCGGGGGATGAGCGACCCCAACCCTTACGATATTGCGATTTCAGTCGCCACACGGTTCGTCGACGAGCAGTCCCGTCCCGCCGACAACCGCTACGTCTTCGCCTATACCATCACCATCCAGAACACCGGCGAGATCGGCGCACAGCTGCTCTCGCGCCACTGGATCATCACCGACGGCAACGGCAAGGTCGAGGAAGTGCGCGGCGACGGCGTCGTCGGTGAGCAGCCGCAGCTGGATCCCGGCGAGGAGTTCCAGTACACCTCCGGCGCCGTGCTGGAGACCAGTGTCGGCATCATGCGCGGCAGCTATCGCCTCGTCGCCGAGGACGGCACGGTGTTCGACGCGCCGATCCCCCAGTTCACCCTGTCCGTCCCGCGGACCCTGCATTGATGGCGACCTGGGCCATCGGCGATCTGCAGGGCTGCCTCGACGAACTCCAACGCCTGCTCGAAAAAATCAACTACGACCCGGCCTCTGACGCCTTGTGGTTTTGTGGAGATCTGGTCAATCGCGGCGGCCAGTCGCTGCAGGTCCTGCGCTTGCTGCGCACTCTCGGCGCGCAGACCGTCGTCACCCTCGGCAACCATGACCTGAGCCTGCTCGCGATCGCACAGCGCGCCGAGGCCGAGCAGGCCAAGGTCAATCCGGAACTCGGCGCGATCCTGTTCGCGCCGGACCGCGAGGAGCTGCTGACCTGGTTACGCCAGCAGTGCCTGCTGCATCACGACGACGCGCTGAAGTTCACCATGGTGCACGCGGCGTTCGCGCCGCGCTGGAATCTGGGCCAGGCGCAACGCGCCGCGCGCGAGGTCGAACGCGAACTGCGCGGACCGCAGCACGGCCGCCTGCTGCGCTCCATGTTCGGCAACAAGCCCGCGGTCTGGTCCGGCCGCCTCAAAGGCGTCGAACGCATGCGCGCGAGCATCAACGTGCTCACGCGTATGCGCTACTGCGACGTGCGCGGCCGCATCGCCTTCGGCGAGAAAGGCGCGCCGGGCACGCAGCAGGCCGGGCTGTATCCCTGGTACGAAGTGCCTGGCGGGCTCAAGCGCGACACCCGCATCGTCTGCGGCCACTGGTCCACACTCGGCCGTTTCTCGGGTCTGGGCGTCTACGCCATCGACACTGGCTGCGTCTGGGGCGGTTCGCTGACTGCGCTGCGGCTAGATGCGGAAGATCCCTACTTCGTCAGCATCAAGTCCGACCGGGCGCCGCCGCCGGGGCGGGAGATGGATTGACTCAGCGTCAGCGGATCTGATCGGCGATGACCTGATCAGCGATGGCCTGGTCGACGCTGATGTAGTCGACGAAATCGAAGGCATGCGCATGCCGCGAGTCGGCCGCATGCGTCGTGCGCGCGACCTCGCGCCAACGGGCGCGATCGAAGGCGGGAAACCAGGTGTCCGCGTCCGGCGCCGAGGCATCGATCTCGGTGAGGTAGAGCCGAGTCGCCCGCGGCAGGGCCAACGCGTAGATCTCGCCGCCGCCGACGACCAGGAGTTCTTCCCCAGCGGCCTCGATGGCCTCGTCCAGCGAGCGCACAGTTTCCTGCGTGGCGTATGGCGCATCGCCGCGGCGGCTCAGCACGAGATTGCGGCGTCCGGGCAGGGCGCGGCCTATCGACAGTGCGGTCTTGCGCCCCATGAGCACGGGCTTGCCGAGCGTCAGGCGCTTGAAACGCGCGAGATCGTCCGGAAGGTGCCAGGGCATGCCGCCGGCGCGGCCGATGGCGCGGTTGTGGTCGAGCGCGGCGACCAGCGCGACGTCGCGCATCCCGCTCATACGGCGACGGCGCCCTTGATCGCCGCATGCGATGCGTAGCCCTCAATGCGGATGTCGTCGAAGCCGAAATCGAACAGCGAGCGCACCTGCGAATTCAACTGCAGCCGCGGCAGTGGCAGTGGAGTACGCGTGAGCTGCTCGTTCACCTGGTCGAGATGATTGAGGTAAATGTGCGCATCGCCGAACGTGTGCACAAAGTCGCCCGGCTCGAGATCGCAGACCTGGGCGATCAGGTGGGTCAGCAGCGCATAGCTCGCAATATTGAACGGCACGCCGAGGAACACGTCGGCGGAACGCTGGTAGAGCTGGCAGGACAGGCGCCCTTGTGCGACATGGAACTGGAACAGCGCGTGGCAGGGCATCAGCGCCATGCGCTCGAGTTCGCCCACGTTCCACGCGCTGACGACGAGACGGCGCGAATCCGGATTGCGCCGGATCTCGTCGACCACCCAGCGGATCTGGTCGATCGTGCGTCCGTCCGCGCCTTCCCACGCGCGCCATTGCTTGCCGTACACCGGGCCGAGGTCGCCCTCGGCATTGGCCCATTCGTCCCAGATCGTGACCTTGTTGTCGCGCAGATAGGCGATGTTGGTGTCGCCGCGCAGGAACCACAGCAGTTCATGCACGATCGCACGCAGGTACAGCTTCTTGGTCGTGACCAGCGGGAAACCCTGCGCCAGGTCGAAACGCAGCTGCCGCCCGAACACGCTGAGCGTGCCGGTACCGGTGCGATCGGCCTTGCGCACGCCGTGATCGAGGATGTCCTGGACGAGATCGAGATAGGCACGCATAGGCGCGACATGGTAGCCGAGGCGCCGGGCCGGCAAGCACAAAAAAGTTGAAAGGAGTGAGAGACGAGTAGAAGCGAAGCGGAACGGCCTCCACGCGTTTCTGACTCCTCTCCACGCTTTCGTGTTCCCTTACACTCGCCGCAACGTCCATCCCGGAGCACACAATGGCACAGTGGTTCTTCAACTACAGCGGCGAGCAGACCGGCCCGTTCGAAGACGTCCAGGCGCGCGAACAGGCCCGGCGCAACGCCAACGGCTACTGCTGGCGCCAGGGTTTCGCCGAATGGCAGCCGATCGGCCAGGTCGAGGAACTGCGCGACAGCCTCGCTACGCTGCCGCCGGCTGCGGTGGCCGCGCCGCCGGTCGTGCGCAATGCCGGCCAGCGCAACGCCGACGACATCGACTACCGCATCTTCGGCTCGGACATGCAGTTCGTCGAGATCGAGCTGGACCCGGGCGAAAGCGCGATCGCCGAGGCCGGCTCCATGATGTACAAGGAGGCCGACGTCAAGCTCGACACGGTGTTCGGCGACGGCTCGCAGGCCGGCAGCAGCGGCGGCTTCATGGGCAAGCTGCTTTCGGCCGGCAAGCGCGTGATCACGGGCGAAAGCCTGTTCACGACGATGTTCACGCAGAACGGCAGCGGCAAGGGCAAGGTCGCGTTTGCCGCGCCCTACCCCGGCACCATCGTGCCGATGAAGCTCACCGATTTCGGCGGACGCCTGATCTGCCAGAAGGACAGTTTTCTCTGCGCCGCGCGCGGCGTTTCCATCGGCATCTTCTTCCAGCGCAAGATCCTCACCGGCCTGTTCGGCGGCGAAGGCTTCATCATGCAGAAGCTCGAGGGCGACGGCCTCGCCTTCATTCACGCCGGCGGCACCATCGTCGAGCGCCAGCTCGCACCGGGCGAACGCCTCGACGTCGACACCGGCTGCGTGGTGGCGCTGACCGACAGCGTCGGCTTCGATGTGAAGCCCGTCGGCGGCATCAAGAGCATGCTGTTCGGCGGCGAGGGCTTGTTTCTCGCTACGCTGACCGGGCCGGGCAAGATCTGGCTGCAGTCGCTGCCGTTCTCGCGCATGGCCGGACGCATGCTGGCCGGCGCCAAGGGCGGCAAGGAAGAAGGCTCGGTACTCGGCGGACTCGGCGACCTGCTGTCGGGAGATCGCAGCTGATCCGCGCCAGTCTCGCAGCAACCACGCCGCCGGCGCGCGCGATCGGGCCAGGGCGCGCATGAATCCGCGCCGTCCGGAGTTCGGCATCCCCGCGGTCGCGCGCACGCTGGCCTGGCTGCGCTTTTCCGCGGTGATCGGGCAGACCGCGACCGTGCTGTTCGTGACCAAGGGCCTCGGCATCCCGCTGGATACGCCGCGCCTGTACGCCGGCATCGCTGCACTCGGTACCTTCGCGCTCGTGGTGCGCTGGCGCCTGGCCCAGTCCTGGCCGGTCGACGCGGGCGAGCTGATGCTGCATGTCGCGATCGACACAGTCGTATTGGGCTGGCTGCTGTTCCTGACCGGCGGGGCGACCAACCCGTTCGCGGCGCTGTTGCTGCTGCCGATCACGCTGGTTGCGACCGCGCTGAATCCGCGCCACGTCATCGCGGTCGCGCTGATGTCGCTAGTCACTTATCTGACGCTGCTGCGCTGGAACCAGCCGCTGCCGACACTGGGCAGCGGACTGCACATCCTCGGCATGGCGATGTCTTTTCTTATCAGCGCCTGTCTGCTGGGCTGGTTCATCTCGCGCCTGGCGCTCGTGCTGCGCGACAACCAGGCGCTGGCCCAGCGCATCCGCGAGCGTGCGCTGCGTGACGAAGGCTTCCTCGCCATCGCAACCCAGGCCGCCGGCGCGGCGCACGAACTCAATACGCCGCTGTCGACCATGCGCACGCTGATCACGGAGCTGCGCCGCGAGCACACGGACGGTGTGCTGGCCGAAGATCTGGCCCTGCTCGACAGCCAGGTCGAGCGCTGCCGCGACAGCCTGCGCGAGCTGGTCGCCGTCGGCAAGGCGCAGCTGGCCCAGGCGAGCGAGCAGCGTCTGCTCGGCGAGTTCGTGGCCGACTGCCAGCACCGCTACAGCCTGCTGCGCCCGGAAGTCGCGCTGGCCGTGGATTTGCCGGAAGCGGCCGCAGCGCTGCGCATCGTCGTGCCGGCCGGGCTGCGACACGCGCTGCTGAACCTGCTCAACAACGGCGCCGATGCCTCGCTCGCCAACCAGGCCGACCGCATTGCGCTGCAGGTGCAGGTGACCGGCGACATGCTCGAATTCCGCGTACGCGACGAAGGCGCGGGCTTTGCCGCCGGAATGGCTGCCGTACTTGGCACGCCGTTCCAGAGCAGCAAGAGCACGGGCCTGGGCATCGGCCTGGCGCTGGCCGATGCCACCGCCGAACGCCTCGGCGGTAACCTGCACGCACGCGAGGCGGTTGGTGCCGGCGTGGAAACCGTGCTCGCCCTGCCGCTACGGCCGCTGCTGGCCGCCGAGGCCGTGGCCTCCCCTTCACCCGATACCGCGGAAACTGCCTCGCATGGACAAGCCCGAACGCCTGCTGTTGATCGACGATGACGAGACCTTTGCGCGCGTGCTCGCCCGTGCCCTCGTCGCGCGCGGCTTCGAGGTCAGCGTCGCGCATGACGCCGCCGGCGCGCTGGCGCTGCTGCGGCGCGAGCACCCGACGCACGCAGTGCTCGACCTCAAGCTCGGTGCCGACAACGGGCTTGCGCTGATCCCGCAGCTCCTTGCTATCGCGCCACAGCTACGCATCCTGCTGCTGACCGGCTACGCCTCGATCGCGACCGCGGTCGAAGCGATCAAGCGCGGCGCGCACGACTACCTGGCCAAGCCGGTCGACGCCGACGCCATCGTGCGCGCACTGCGCGACGACGATGGCGACCCGGAGCTCGTCGCGAACGGCGGTGAACATGCGCCGCCGCTGCGCCGGCTCGAGTGGGAACATATCCAGCGCGTGCTGGTCGAGAGCGAGGGCAACATCTCGGAGGCGGCGCGTCGCCTCGGGCTGCACCGGCGCACCCTGCAGCGCAAGCTGGCCAAGCATCCGGTGCGCGAGCGGGGCAATGCGTGATTGCGACCTTACCCGGCGTCCCCGCATCCGGGTACCGCAACCGTCCGGTTGCGGTTGAAAAAATTCTTCCCACGATCCTGTCAACGCCGCGGACGCCAGCCCGTTAAGCCGGCGGGACCGTGTTACCGCAAGCGGATCCGCAACGCCATTCACCCAAGGAAGCAGGCATGTCGCGTGGCAAGATCATCGTCATCCTCATCGTCGTCGGCCTGGCCGGCCTGATCGTCTACCGCAGCTTCAGCGGCGGCGGCGGCACAGGGCAACGCCGCGGTGGCAGCGACGCCGACGCGCCGATCCCGGTCACCGCGGTGGCCGCGACCACCGAGAACGTCGCGCTGAACCTCGATGCACTCGGCACGATACAAGCGCTCAACACGGTCAGCGTGCGGCCGCAGGTCGGCGGCCAGATCGAAGCCATCCTGTTCAAGGAAGGCGAGGAAATCGCCAAGGACGAGGTCATCGCGCGCATCGACGCACGCACCTACCAGACCCAGCTCGACCAGACGCTGGCGAAGAAAAAGCAGGATGAGGCGCAGCTCGGCGGCGCGCGCTCCACGCTCAAGCGCTACGAAGAACTGATCCAGAAGAATTTCGTCGCGGCGCAGGATCTGGAAAACCAGCGTCACACCGTGCGCCAGCTCGAAGCGCTGGTCGCCGCCGACGAAGCCGCCGCGGCGGCCGCGCGCGTCCAGATGGGCTACACCGTCATCAGAGCGCCTATCGCCGGCCTGGCCGGCATACGCCAGGTCGACGTCGGCAATCTCGTGCAGGGCGGCCAGAGCGAAGCCATCGTCGTGCTGACCCAGGTACGTCCGATCAACGGCGTGTTCACGCTGCCCGAGCAGCAGCTCGAACGCGTGCGCGCCGCCGGGCCGGAACTCAAGGTGACCGCGCGCGACCGTTCCGACGATCGCATCGTCGCGGTCGGCACGCTCAGCGTGATCGACAACCAGATCGACGCGACCACCGGCACCTTCAAGCTCAAGGCCGAGTTCCCGAACACCGGGAACACCTTGTGGCCGGGGCAATTCATCAACATCCGACTCGAAGTCGGCACTCTGACCAATGCCGTGACCGTACCGACCCAGGCGCTGCAGCGCGGTCCGGACGGAAGCTATGTCTATCTCGTCACGAGCGAATCCACCGTCGCGCTGCAACCGGTGAAGCCCGGCACCGAAGCGCCCGGCGGCAAGACCGTCGTGCTCGACGGACTCAAGGCCGGCGACAAGGTCGTCAGCGAAGGCCAGTTCCGCCTCAAGCCCGGCGCCAAGGTACTCGCGCTGGCGCCGGGCGAGACGCCGCCAGCACCGGCCGCGCCGGGGGCGAGCGGCGAAACGAAACCCGGCGAAACGCCACCACGGCGGCGCGGCGGTTGAGCGCGTCACCGTGATGGCCTCGCCGCAACACCATCCCCGCCCCAGCCCTCCCCTTGAAGGGGAGGGTTGGGGTGGGGATGGTGTTGCTCCGGCATTGCCGCACTCCGACCGGTGGCGTACTCCGCTGCGTCCGCTTCCCGGTGGCCAACAATCGTTGTCAGAAGACCTTTCAGGACAGGGCTTCACGCATCCTCGCGCCACCACACGTGCCACACCCATTCGCAGTTCACCGCGCCACGCCTGGCGGCGCGGCTAGCCACGCAGCGCCGGCGCATCCGGAAAACTCATGTCTTTCTCCACTATTTTCATCCGCCGCCCGATCGCCACCTCGCTGCTGATGCTGGCGCTGGTGCTGCTCGGCCTGCTCGGCTATCGCCAGTTGCCGGTGTCGGCGCTGCCGGACATCGACGCACCGAACCTGCAGGTGACGACGCAGTACCCGGGCGCGAGCCCAAGCACGATCGCCGCCCTCGTGACCACGCCGCTGGAGCGCCAGTTCGGCCAGATCTCGGGCCTGACCCTGATGACTTCCGACAGTTCGTCCGGGCTGTCGACGATCAACCTGCAGTTCCAGGTCGACCGCGACATCGACGCGGCAGCACAGGACGTCCAGGCGGCGATCAACGCCGCGCGCGGCACGCTGCCGAGCGGCCTGCCGTATCCGCCGGTCTACAACAAGGTCAATCCGGCCGACGCGCCGATCATCACGCTGATGCTGTCCTCGCAGACCCTGCCCCTGCGCGACGTCAACAACTACGCCGACAGCATCCTCGCGCAGAAGCTGTCGCAGGTCAGCGGCGTGGGTCTGGTCAGCATCGCCGGAAACGTGCGCCCGGCCGTGCGCGTGCAGGTCAATCCGGGGCAGCTCGCCAACCTCGGCCTCACGCTCGAAGACGTGCGCAGCGCGCTGACCCAGCTCAACGTCAACGCGCCGAAGGGCTCGCTCAACGGCAGCGTGCAGTCTTTCAGCATCGGCACCAACGACCAGCTGCGCGATGCAGCGGCCTATCGCGACGCGATCATCAGCTGGCGCGACGACGCGGCGATCCGCCTCAAGGATGTCGCCACCATCATCGACGGCGTGGAGAACGACCAGGTGTCGGCCTGGGCCAACGGCAAGCCGGCCGTGCTGCTCGACATCCGCCGTCAGCCCGGCGCGAACATCGTCAGCACGGTGGAACAGGTACAGGCCCTGATGCCGCAGCTGCGCGCGGTGCTGCCGGCGAGCGTGGATCTCGAGGTATTCGCCGATCGCACGGTGACGATCCGCGCCTCGGTGCACGACGTGCAGTTCACGCTGGTGCTCACGGTCATCCTCGTCGTGGCGGTGATCTTCATGTTCCTGCGCCGGCTCTGGGCCACGGTGATTCCCGGCGTCGCAGTGCCGTTGTCGCTGCTGGGCACGTTCGCGGTCATGAGCTTCGCCGGCTTCTCGCTCGACAACCTTTCGCTGATGGCGCTGACCGTCGCGACCGGCTTCGTCGTCGACGACGCGATCGTGATGATCGAGAACATCGTGCGCTATCTCGAGAAAGGCCATAGCGGCCGTGAAGCGGCCGAGATCGGCGCGAAGGAGATCGCGTTCACCGTCGTGTCGCTGACCGTGTCGCTGATCGCGGTATTCCTGCCGCTGCTGCTGATGCCCGGCGTGACCGGCCGGCTGTTCCACGAATTCGCGTGGGTGCTCTCGATCGCGGTGGCGCTGTCGGCACTGGTCTCGCTGACCCTGACGCCGATGATGTGCGCGTACCTGCTCAAGCCCGGCGCGATCAAGGCCGATGCCAACGACCACGCCAGCCGCAGCGGCCTGTATGGACGCGTGCTCGATGCCTATGACCGCAGTCTGCTCTGGGTCATCGACCACCCGCGCCTGACCATGGCAGTGGCGACCGCGTCGGTGGCACTGACCGCGCTGCTCTACGTCGTGATTCCGAAAGGCCTGCTGCCGGAACAGGATACCGGCCTCGTGACTGCGGTCGTCGAGGCCGACGAGAATATCGCGTTCCCGCTGATGCAGGCGCGCGTGGAAGCCGCCGCGCAGGCACTGCGCAGCGTGCCGGATGTGGATGGCGTGGCGGCCTTCGTCGGCGCCGGCGCGATCAACCCGACCTTGAACCAGGGCCAGCTCAGCATCGTGCTCAAGCCGCGTGGCGAACGCCGTGGCCTCGACGAAGTGCTGCCGGCGCTGCAGAAGGCAACGTCGCAGATCCCGGCAATCGCGCTGTATCTCAAACCCGTGCAGGACGTCGCGCTCGACAGTCGCGTCGGCGCGACCGAATACCAGTACACGCTGACCACGGTGGACGCGAACGAGCTCGGCGAAGCCGCCGCGCGCATGACCGCGCTGCTGCGCCAGCGGCCGGAGCTGGCCGACGTCGACAACAACCTCGCGTCGAAGGGATTGCAGCTGCTGCTCGCTATCGACCGCGACCAGGCCAGCCGCCTCGGTGTCGCGATCCAGAGCATCGACGACACCTTGTACAGCGCGTTCGGCCAGCGCCAGATCTCGACCATCTTCACCGAGTTGAACCAATACCGTGTCGTGCTCGAAGTGGCGCCCGAGTTCCGCACCAGCAGCGATCTGCTCGACAAGCTCGCCGTGCGCGCGAGCGGCAACGGTGCAGTCGCCGGCAGCGTCGCGGGCAACACCACCGTGCCGCTGTCCAGCGTCGCACGCGCCAGCGTGACCAACGCGCCGCTGGTGATCGCGCACCAGGACCAGCTACCGGCGATCACGATCGGCTTCAACACCGCAAACGGCTATTCGCTGTCTGAAGCGGTGGAGGCGATCCACGCGGTCGAGCGCGAGATGAACCTGCCCGCCTCGGTGCGCGGCATGTTCGTCGGCAAGGCGGCGGAATTCTCCGCCTCGCAGGCCAACGAGCTGCTGCTGATCCTGGCCGCTGTGCTCGTCATCTACATCGTGCTGGGTGTGCTCTACGAGAGCTACATCCATCCGCTGACCATCCTCTCGACGCTGCCACCGGCGGGCGTCGGCGCGCTGCTCGCGCTGTACGTCTGCGGCATGAGCCTGTCCATCGACGGCATCGTGGGCATCATCCTGCTGATCGGCATCGTCAAGAAGAACGCGATCATGATGATCGACTTCGCGATCGAGGCGCAGCGCGAGGGCCTGCGCGCGCGCGAAGCGATCCACCGCGCCTGCCTGCTGCGCTTCCGCCCGATCATGATGACCACGGCGGCCGCACTGCTCGGCGCCCTGCCGCTGGCGCTCGGCAACGGCATCGGCTCGGAGCTGCGCCGGCCGCTCGGCGTGGCCATCGTCGGCGGCCTGCTGCTGTCGCAGCTCGTCACTTTGTATACGACGCCCGTGATCTATCTGTACCTCGAACGCGTCAACGACTGGATCGCGCAGCGCCGTGGGCATGCGCCGGGCTCCGCCGTCGCGGCCACGCCATGAGCATTTCCGCACCCTTCATCAAGCGGCCGATCGGCACCTCGCTGCTCGCGGCCGGCCTGTTCGTCGCCGGCATGATCTGCTACACGCTGCTCGGCGTGGCGCCGCTGCCGAACGTCGAATTCCCGGCGATCTTCGTCTCGGCAAGCCAGCCCGGCGCCGATGCCGGGACGATGGCGACGACGGTCGCCGCGCCGCTGGAACGGCACCTCGGCCAGATCGCCGGCATCGACGAGATGAACTCCACTAGCCGGGAAGGCAGCGCATCGGTCGTCATCATCTTCGACGCCGGCCGCAATCTCGACAGCGCCGCACGCGACGTTCAGGCGGCGATCAACGCAGCCTCGCCCGACCTTCCCTCGGGCCTGCGCACCGCGCCGACCTACGTGAAGGCCAATCCGAACAACGCGCCGATCATCATCCTCGCGCTGACCTCAACAGCGCGGCCGATGGGCGAGCTGTTCAACTTCGCCGACTCGCTGGTCGCGCAGCGGCTGCGCCAATTACCCGGCGTCGCCGACGTCGACATCGCCGGCGGCGCAACGCCGGCGATCCGCGTGGACCTGAACCTGCGCTCGCTCAACGCGCGCGGCATTTCCGCCGACGAGATCCGCCGCGCGCTGGTCGCAGCCAACGTGACGACGGCGCAGGGATTCTTGAGCGATGGCCGCACGACCATGGCCATCGCATCCAACAATTCCATGAGCAGACCCGAGGAGTTCGCCAACCTCATCGTCGCCAATCGCAACGGCAATCCGGTATTCCTGCGCGACGTGGCCACGATCGCGCAGGGCCAGGAAGACCGCTACCAGGCGGCCTGGTTCGACGGCCAGCGCGCGATCCTGCTGTTCGTGCGCAAGCAGGCCGACGCGAACGTGATCGCGACCGTCGACTCGGTCAAGGCCATGGTGCCGGAACTGCGCGCCTGGCTGCCGAGCGACGCGAAGCTGACGCCGTTCCTCGACCGCACGCCGACGATCCGTGCCTCGGTGATGGAAGTGCAGGTCGCGCTGCTGATCAGCCTCGGTCTGGTCATTGTGACCATGCTGCTGTTCCTGCGCCGCCTCGCGCCGACGCTGATCGCGGGCCTGACCGTGCCGCTGTCGCTGGCCGGCGCGTTCGGCGTCATGTATGTGCTCGGCTTCACCTTGAACAATCTGTCGCTGATGGCCCTCGTCATCGCAATCGGCTTCGTCGTCGACGACGCGATCGTGGTGATCGAGAACATCTCGCGGCATCTCGAACAGGGCATGCCTCGGCTCGAAGCCACCTTGCTGGGCGCGCGCGAGATCGGCTTCACGATCGTCTCGATCACGCTGTCGCTGCTCGCGGTGTTCATCCCGCTGCTCTTCATGGGCGGCTTTCTCGGCCTGCTGTTCCGCGAGTTCGCAGTCACCCTGGCCGCGGCGATCGCCATCTCCGCTGTGGTCTCACTGACCGTGACGCCGTCGCTGTGCGCCCAGTTCATGCATCCGCACGGCGACAAGCCGCCGGGCCGCTGGGAACGCCGCATCGATGCCGCGCACGAGTGGAGCGTCGAGGTCTATCGCCGCGCGCTGGACTGGTCGCTGGAGCGGCCGCGGCTCATGGCCACGTTGCCAGCGCTGCTTCTCCTGCTCACGGTCTGGCTCATGATCATCGTGCCGAAGGGTTTCTTCCCGCAGCAGGACACCGGCCAACTGCAGGGTTCGACCAGTGCGGGTTCCGACGTGTCCTTCGACGTGCTGGTCGAGCGCCAGCAGAAGATAGTCGACATCGTGCGCGCCGACCCGGCGGTGGAAAGCGTCGGCGTGCGCGTCGGCGGAGGCCGCTTCGGTGGCGGCGGGTCCGGCACGATGTACATCAATCTCAAGCCGCTCGGCGAAGGCCGTGACGTGTCGACATTCCTGGTCATGAACCGGCTGTCGCAGAAAGCCGGTCGGATACCCGGCATCCGTCTGCGCCTGCGGCCGGTGCAGGACATCGGTGGCGGGGGAGGCGGCGGAGGCGGAGGCGGCGCGCAATACAACTTCTCGCTGCGCGGCAGTGATCTCGGACAATTGCAGGAGTGGACGCCCAGGCTGGTCGAGGCGCTGAAGAGATTGCCGCAGCTGCGCGACGTCGGTTCGGACCTGGAGGACGCCGGCCTGCGCCAGAACCTCGAGATCGATCGCGACACGGCCGCGCGCCTCGGCGTCAGCATTGCCTCCATCAACAGCGCGCTGTACGACGCCTTCGGCCAGCGCCAGGTGTCGACGATCTACTCCGACATCAACCAATACAAGGTCGTCGTCACGGCCGACCCGGGCCAAGCTGCGACACCGGGCTCGCTCGAACGCCTGTATGTGCAGTCCAGCAACGGCGCGATGGTGCCGATCACGGCGCTGACGCGCATGCGCGACGGCATCTCACCGACGCAGATCCAGCACCGCGCGCAGTTCGCCGTCATGGACGTGTCATTCGGCCTTGCGCCGGACGTGCCGATGAGCGAAGCCGGCAAGCTCGTGCAGCAGACCATGGCCAACCTGCGCATGCCCGGCGACATCAGCGGTGAATTCGGCGGCGATTTTCGCCGCTTCCAGCAACAGCAGAGCGACACGCCGCTGCTGCTCTTCGCGGCAATCCTCGCGGTCTACCTGATCCTCGGCATGCTCTACGAGAGCCTGATCCATCCACTGACGATCCTTTCGACCCTGCCCTCGGCTGGCGTCGGCGCGGTGCTCGCGCTGCTCGTCACGAACACCGAGCTGTCGATCGTCTCGGTGATCGCGATCGTGCTGCTGATCGGCATCGCCAAGAAGAACGCGATCATGATGATCGACTTCGCCCTCGTCGCCGAACGCGAGCAGGGCATGACGCCGGCGCAGGCGATCCGCGAAGCCTGCCTCGTGCGCTTCCGGCCGATCATGATGACCTCGCTGGTCGCGATCTTCAGCGCGCTGCCGCTCGCGATTGGCTTCGGCGCTGGCGCGGAAATGCGCCGACCGCTCGGCATCGCGATGATAGGCGGCCTGCTGATCTCGCAGACCCTCACGCTGCTCACGACACCGGCGATCTACCTGCTGCTGGAGCGTGGCGCGCAGCGGCGGCGAGACCGCAAGGCCGCGCGCAACGCGGCGAAAGCCGCGAAGCTACAGGCACAGGCACAGGCGTAGCAGTCAGCGCGTCTTCTCCAGCCGCACCGCAAACGGCAGCAGGTAGTCCAGACGCGCCGGGGAGGAGTACGCCACCAGGCTGCCCTGCAGCACCTCGCCCGTGCGCACGAGCTTGACCAGCAGCAGCGGACTTTCGCTGCCGGCCTGGTCGAGGATCGGCAGCTTCAGCGGCACGGCGCCGATGAAGGAATCACCGTAGACGATGCCGCCGAACCCACCCTGTTCGCGTGCGTCGGCTCTCGGCGACACGGCGAAAGCGAGATTGACCTTGCCGTCCGCACCGAAGGTCAGGGTGCACGCCAGTGACTTGCCGTCGACGGCGATCGCGCCTTTCCACTCGCCGAGAAACGGCTTTTGCGCCGCATACGGCGCGTAGTTGGCGGTCGCATCGAGCGGCCCCGGCGCGTAGCCGGGCACGAGCGCGCGCAGGGCGTCGTCGGCGATGGCCTGGGTCACGCCGTTGACCTCGGTCTTGTTCGCGAGCACCACCACGCCGATGCGCCGTTCCGGCAGCAATTTGATGATGCTGCTCGCACCAGGCATGCCGCCTTCGTGCCAGACCACGCGCTGGCCGCCGTCGTCCGGGCGCACATACCAGCCCAGACCGTAATAGGTGTTGGCGTAGTAGTGCTGCAGCGCCTTCGGATCGGCGTTGCGCTGCATGCGCTGCACGTCGGCGGGCTTTAGCACGGCGCCGCGCATCGCGGCCGGATCCAGATGCAGCAGCGCGAAGCGCGCGAGGTCATGCGCGCTCGCGTGGATATTGCCCGCGCCCGGCGTGTCGTTGCGCAGTGCCGGCAAGACGCCGTTGCGCGCGTCGTACGGCACGGCCAGGTCCGTGTCGCGCGCGCCCGGCGCATCGACGAACGCATCCGTCATCTCCAGCGGCGCGAACACATTGCGCTCCAGATACTCGCCGAAGCCCAGTCCGCTGCGCTGCTCGATGATGTGGCTGATCACGCCGTAGCCGAGGTTGGAGTATTCGGCGATACGGCCCGGCGGCTGCATCAGCACGCCGAAGCGATCGAGCGTCTGCGCGAACGTCGGCGCCGACGCGATCGCCTCGCCGTAGTAGATGTGCGCGTACGTGCCCAGTCCGGCCGTGTGGTCGAGCAGCTGTTGCAGGCGCGGCTGGCCGAACGCGCTGCCCTCGGGCGCGCGCAGCGCGAGCGGCGCGATATAGCGCTGCACGGGTGCGGCGAGATCGACCTTGCCGCGCCGCGCCAACTGCAGCAGCGCGGTGGCGGTGATCGGCTTGGACGCCGACGCCAGCGCATAGGCCGTGTGCACGGTGGCCGCGCGGCGTGACGCCAGGTCCGCATGGCCGAAGGCGCGCTCATAGACGATGCGCCCGTCCTGTACGACGGCGACGGCCAGCGACGGCACGCTGCCGCTGTCCACCTCGCGTGCGGCGCGCTGCTCGAGCGCGCTGAAGTCGGTCGGGACCTGCGCACCGGCAATGGTCGAGAGCGCTGCAGCAATCACGGCAAAAGCAAAACGCAGGTACATGCCCTACTCCTGGCGACTGTTCTGACAAATTTTTTTAGAACTCACCCGATGATTCACCCGCGCCGAAACGCGCGCGGTACTGCGCCGGCGCAATGCCGACCTGGCGTTCGAAGGCGCGGCGGAAAACGTCAGTGCTGCGGAATCCCAGCACCGCGGCGATGCGGTCGATCGACGCGCGGCTTTCGGCGAGGCGCTGGCGCGCCTCGTCGACGCGCAGCCGCTCGACGTACTGTGCCGGCGCCACCCCGAAGGCCTCGCGGAAGCGGCGGCTGAGCTGGCGGCGGCTCAGGCTGCAGCGCTGCGCGAGGCGCTCGACGGAAAGGTCTTCGCCGAGGTGCCGCAGCACCCAGGCGGCGAGGTCGCCGAGGCGGTCGCCGGCCTGGGTCTGGAACGCGAGCGGTGCCGAATACTGGCGCTGGCCGCCGTCGCGCTTGACGTGCACGACGAGCTCGCGCGCCACCGAGAGCGCGAGCGCCGGGCCGTGGTCTTCGGCGACCAGGGCCAGCGCCAGATCGATGCCGGCGCTGATGCCGGCCGAGGTGTAGATGCGGCCACTGCGCAGGAAGATCGCGTCGGCGTCGATCGTGAGCTGCGGATAGCGCGCGGCGAGCGCGCCCGCATGGCGCCAATGCGTGGTGACACGGCAGCCGTCGAGCAGCCCCGCCTCGGCCAGCGCATAGGCGCCGGTGCAGACCGAGGCGATGCGGCGCAGGCGCGGACCGCGGTGCCGCAGCCACTGCGCCAGCGCCTGCAGCGTCGCCGGTTCGCGCACGCCGCAGCCGCCGGGAACGATGACGGTGTCGAGCGGCGGCGCGTCGGCCAGGGCCAGGTCGGGCAGCACGGTCAGCGCCGATTCGGTGCGGCACGGCGAGCCGTCGAGCCCGAGCACGACGGTCTCGTAGATGGCGCGGCGACGCGGGCCGACCTGTTCACGCTCGAGTTCGGCCGCGGCCGAGAACACGTCCAACGGCCCGGTCAGGTCCAGCGCGTTGAACTGCGGGAATCCGATGAAGCCGATGCGGCGCGTGCGTCTGACGGTCGTCATGCGCACAAGGATGCCGCTTCCGCGACGACGACGCGATGTCGCGTTTCCGACGATTCGGGACGCGGGGTCGGGAACGCGAGACGACAAGCGAGAAACGGGGCGACACCACCGCGACGCGCCAGACGCGCACTCGTTTGTCGCTTCTCTTTCCTCTTTCTTCGCGCTGGGTTAGCGTGCGCGCATGCCTGCCCATACCGAATTCCGTCCGCTGACGCTCTGCGTGCTCACCGTGTCCGACACGCGCACGCCGGATAACGACACCTCCGGCGACTATCTCGTCGCCGCCCTGGGCGACGCCGGCCATGCGCTGCACGAGCGTTGCGTCGTCAAGGACGACAAGTACCGCATCCGCGCCCTCGTCGCGGGCTGGATCGCCGACGAGCGCGTGCATGGCGTGCTGATCACCGGCGGTACCGGGTTCACCGGGCGCGACACGACACCCGAAGCGGTCGAGCCGCTGCTGGACAAGCTCATGCCCGGCTTCGGCGAAACCTTCCGTGCGGTCAGCTTCACCGAGATCGGCACGGCGACGATGCAATCGCGCGCGTTCGCCGGACTGGCCAACAATTCCTTCGTGTTCTGCCTGCCCGGATCGACCTCGGCCTGCCGCACGGCCTGGGAGAAACTGATCCGCGCACAGCTCGACGCACGCACTAAACCATGCAACCTCGCCGGGCTCATGCCGCGCCTGCGCGAATAGCGTTAAGGGAGCACTCGACAAGGCCTGGTACCGATGCTCTTGTACTCGGCGCCAGATCTCCACAACCCGGCCCGTTGGGCGTTCAGAACGATGAGAACCTGCGGTTCTGAGCGATCACTCTTCGTCCGGCCCGTTGGGCGTTCAGAGTGATCAGAACCTGCGGTTCTGAGCGATCACTCTTCACCCCCCTTGACTCAAGGGGGCTCGAGAACAGAAAGCCCGATTGAGTTGTTCCGAGGTTCACTGACCCTTTCATCACGCCAAAGGACCACACCATGGGCGGAATCAAGCGCAAGGACTATGAAGCCGCACTCGAACCGCTGCAGCGCGAACTCATCGATGCGCAGCGCTGGATCATGGAGAAGGGCCAGCGTCTGGTCGTGGTCTTCGAAGGCCGCGACGCAGCCGGCAAGGGAGGTGTGATCAAGGCAATCGGTCAGATGCTGAACACGCGCGGCTATCGCGTCGTCGCGCTGTCCAAGCCGAACGAGCAGGAACGCAGCCAGTGGTATTTCCAGCGCTACGTCAGCCATCTGCCGGGGGCGGGCGAGATCGTGATGCTCGACCGCAGCTGGTACAACCGCGCCGGCGTGGAAAAAGTCATGGGCTTCTGCAGCGAAGCCGAGTACCAGCAGTTCCTGCAGCAATGTCCCGTGTTCGAGCGCCTGCTGACCGATGCGGGCACCCTGCTCGTCAAGTATTGGCTGACGGTCGACCAGGAAATGCAGGAAGAGCGCTTCGCCGAACGCGCCGCCGATCCGTTCAAGCGCTGGAAGATTTCGCCGGTCGACATCGCTGCGCGCGACAGGTACGCCGACTACGGCGAGGCGCGCGACGCGATGATCGCCGCGACGCACGCGGACAACGCGCCGTGGTTCCTCGTCGATTTCAATGACCAGCGCCGCGGCCGGCTCAACCTGATCCGCCATCTGCTCGACTGGCTGCCCGACCACAAGGTGCCGGAAAAACCGCTCAAGCTGCCGAAACTCAAGGGCAAGCCCGGCAGGGAAAAGGTGGCCGACGCGTCGCGCTGGGTCAAAGAGACCTGGTAGTGCGCGCCGTCGCCGGAGCGGATGCGGCACAGCGTGCCAATCCGTGAGTTTCCGGACATCCCAGGGGGGTTTTGCCACGATACGTCGTTGCGATTCGTCGCCGTGCTCCCGGTACGTCGCCCCATCGCGCCTGGTCCCGCGGCAAAATCCATGCGGACGTTCTCCAACGTATTTGCTGGTCAGGATTCCCTAGCGAGCAACGAAACCGTCGCAGTCTTCCTCGGCGACGGTTTCGCGCTCCACCAGCGTGACTTGAGCCAGTGGCGGGCCGTGCTCCAGCCATTGCTCCAGCCGGTCGACCGCATGGATCGCGCCCTGCGCGAACACCTCGACGCGCCCGTCCGGCAGGTTGTTCGCGTAGCCGCTGAGGTTCAGCCGCAGCGCTTCGGTGCGCGCCGACGCACGGAAGAACACGCCCTGCACACGTCCACTGACGATAAAGCGCGCAGCGGCCATGGTCAGTCCTTGATCCCGGTCGCGGTGCGCAGCGCGGCTTCGTCGATCGGCCCCGTGAACTTCTTCGCAATGCTGCCGTCGGGCGCGATCAGGTAGGTCGTCGGCAGGCCGCGCGGGACTTCCAGCGACTTGGGTGGATCGAAGGTATCGACCTGGGCGATCGGAAAGCTGACCGGATGCTTGGCCAGGAACGCCCTGATCTCGTCGACCTCGGTGTCCTCGTAGGCCAGGCCGATCGCCCGCACGTTCTTGTGCGCGCTGACGAAGCGCGACAGTTCCGGTAGTTCCTTGATGCAGGGCGAGCACCAGGTTGCCCAGAAATTCAGGATTACCCAATTGCCCTTGTGGTCGGCGAGATTGAAGGTCTTGCCGTCCAGTGTCCTGATGCTGAGTTCCGGCTTGGCCGGCGGTTCCGCCGCCGCCGCGGGCGGCGCGGCGAACAGGGCAAGGGCGAGCGTGGCGAACAGGATTTTCATGGCGGCTCCGCGACATCAGGGACCGACGGCCCGGAGCGGGACGGCGGCGGAAAAATTTCGCTCAATGGCACGTCCAGCGCAGCCTGCAGATCGCCAGCGACGGTACCCACGAGCAAGGACAGTGCCGGCGGCAGATGGCAGCGCGCGGTTTCGGCCGGCGCCACGGTCAGCGGCAGCCGGTACAGGCCGCTCTCGTACAGATCGAACAGGGTAACCGCATCGAGGCTGCGCGCGAGCACCCATTCGCCGAACTCCGTGCGCTGCACCATGCCGGCGCGGTGCAGGTCGGACAGATAGCGCAGCAGCAGGTCGTCGGTCAGGAAGCGCTCGCGTACGCGCAGGTCTTCGCTGCGCAGGCCCTGGCCGGCACGCTGGGCATCGGCGAAACGGCTCACCACGCACAGCAGGCCGACGAACTCGTGCCCGGGCGCGAGCCGTTCGTGCAGGCCACGGTATTCGAACGCGCTGATCGCCGCGCAGACCGACGCGCCGAGCAACACGACGAGCCAGGACAGATAGATCCAGAGCATGAACACCGGGACCACCGCGAGTGCGCCATAGACCTGCTCGTACGAGGTCAGCGTGCCGAGGTAGAACGCGAAGCCACGCTTGGCCGCCTCGAACAGCACCGCCGCGAGCAACGCACCGATGGCCGCGTCGCGCAGGCGTACGGTGCGGTTGGGGATGATCAGGTAGCTCGCGATCAGCGAGACCCAGATGATCAGGAACGGCAGCAGGTTCAGCACGCGCGCCTTGATGCCGAGCTGCGCTTCGTAACCGGCGACCAGCGGCAACGCGAACAGGTAGGAGCTCAGCGCAAGCGCCGTGACCAGCAGCAGCGGCCCGAACGACAGCGCGGTCCAGTACATCACGAAGCGTGAGGCCGCCGCGCGTGCGGTCGCGACGCGCCAGATGCGGTTGAACGCGTCCTCGATGCTCATCATCAGCGACACCGCGCTGACCAGCAGCACGACCACGCCGATCGCGGTGGCCTGGCTCGCGTTGTTGGCGAACTCGGTCAGGTAGGCCTGCACGGTGCGGCCAGCAGCCGGGACGAAGTTGTCGAACACGAAATTGGTCAGGTCCGCCTGCCAGCGCGAGAACACCGGAAACGAGGACAACACGCCGAGTATTGCCGCGGTCAGCGGCACCAGCGAAATCAGCGTGGTGAATGCCAGCGCGCCGGCGGACTGCGGGCAGCGGTCGTCGCGGAACCGCTGCCACAGGAAGATCGCAAAGGACTGCGCCCGGTCGCTGCTCATCTTCGTGCGCAGCAGCGCCTGGATGCGGCTCAGCAGGACCTGCAACGGGTCGGGATCCTTCCTCATGCGTGCAACGGGTTCCGTCGGCGGCGGGCGGGCCGGGCGGGCGATGATAACCTGCGGGTCGTTTGGGCATCTGCGCGGCGCTCGGGCAGGTGCAATGTATTCGCTGCCTTGACCGGCAACCCGGCATGCACGACCGCGCCGAACGCTGCGCGTCCACAGATCCCTTGACAAGCGGGCTGCGAACGCAAAAGCCTGTTCTCCGTTTTGTTCCGAGGTTCCTTGACCGTCCCGATGAGTGACATCCTGATCGTTTACTACAGCCGTCACGGCGCGACCGCACAGCTTGCCCGCCATATCGCGCGCGGAGTGGAAGAGGTGGAAGGCGTCCGCGCGCGGCTGCGCCAGGTGCCGCCAGTGGCGCCGGTCACCGAGGTCGCCGCGCCGCCCGAGCCTGACACCGGCGCACCGTATGCCACGCACGAGGATCTGCGCGAGTGTGCCGGCCTGATCCTCGGCAGCCCCACGCGCTTCGGCAACATGGCCGCGCCGCTCAAGCACTTCCTCGACAGCACCAGCGCCGAATGGGCCTCGGGCAGCCTCGTCGGCAAGCCGGCGGCGGCATTCACCTCTACCGGCACCCAGCACGGCGGGCAGGAATCGACACTGCTGTCGATGCAGCTGCCGCTGCTGCATCACGGCATGCTCATCGTCGGCCTGCCGTTCACCGAGCGTGGCCTGAGCAGCACACGCGAGGGCGGTACGCCCTACGGCGCCAGCCACGTCGCCGGTAGCGACGGCGCGCGGCCGGTCAGCGACACCGAGCGCGAACTCGCGCGCGCACTGGGCCGGCGCGTCGCGGATATCGCGCGGCGCCTCGGAGCCAGTCCATGACGCCGCGCCTGCTCGCCTTGCTGAGCTGGGCCGGACTCGTGCTGCTGCATCTGCTGTGGCACGGCTGGCTCGCGCCGCCGCTGAACGGGTCGCGCGCGCTGGCGCTGGCGCTGACCGTCGGCCCGCTGCTGCTGCCGCTGCTGGCGCTGCGCCGCGGCCTGGCTCGCGCGCTGTTGTGGGTCGGCATATTGGGATTGTTCTATTTTTGCCACGGTATCGTCGCCGCCTGGGGCGAGCCGCGCGCGCGCGGTCTCGCCCTGGTCGAGATCGTGTTGTGCCTGGCGCTGACCGCAGCGCTGGGCTGGGGTGCGCGCGGCTACAAGCGCAAGCCGCGCACCTGAATCAACGGAGGGCAGCCCGTGACCTTCATCCAGAGCGCCGCCGAGCTCGGCAACCAGTTCCGCGACGACCGTGTGCTGCGCGCGCAGCTTGAGCGCAGCCTGCCTGTGGCCGTGCGCGAGGCCATCACGCCCGAACTGGACGAACTCGGCGCACACGCTGCGGCGGCGTGGCACCGCGAGCGCGAACGCAGCGCGCGCGAACCGCACCTGACGCAGTGGGACTCCCAGGGCCGGCGCGTCGATCGCCTCGAGCTGACACCGGCCTGGCACGAGGCGCGCGACATCGCTGCGCGTTTCGGCCTGGTCGCGGCCGGCCATGAAGACACCTACGCCGAGCACGGGCGCATCGATCAGTTCGCACGGGTCTATCTGCACCACGTCGCGAGCGCCTTCTTCACCTGCCCGCTGGCCATGACCGACGGCGCGGCGACCTGCCTCAAGGCCGCGGCCAACCCGGAGTTGTGCACACGCACGCTGCCGCGCTACCTCAGCCGCGATCCGGCGCGGTTCTGGATCTCCGGCCAGTGGATGACCGAAACGCCCGGCGGTTCCGATGTCGGCGACAGCGAAACCGCCGCGCGCCAGGACAGCACCGGCCAGTGGCGGCTGTACGGGCGAAAGTGGTTCACCTCGGCGGTGCAGGCCGATACGGCGCTGGCGCTCGCCCGCGTCGATGGCGCCGGTACGGGTGCGGATGCATTGACCTTGTTCTACCTCGAGCCGCGCGACGCCGACGGCGCATGGCGCGATCTCGTCATCAACCGCCTCAAGCCCAAACTTGGCACGCGCGAATTGCCGAGTGCCGAAACCGAACTGCTCGGCGTCGCGGCGACGCCGGTCGCCGGGCTCGGTCACGGTGTTCGCGCGATTGCTCCCATGCTCAACGTCACGCGCAGCTGGAACGCAGTCTGTGCGATCGCGACGATGCGCCGCGCGATTGCGCTGGCGCGCGACTACGCGCACAAGCGGCGCGCGTTCGGCCGCCGGCTGATCGAGCATCCGCTGCACCAGACCACGCTGGCTTCGATGCAGGCCGATTTCGAAGGCGCGTTCCAGCTGACCTTCCATGTGATCGTACTGCTCGGCCGCGTCCAGCACGGCAAGGCCGACACGACGGAAGCCACGCTGCTGCGCCTGCTGACGCCACTGGCCAAGCTCTGGACCGGCAAGCTCGCGGTGTCGATTTGCTCGGAGGCGATCGAGTGCCTCGGCGGCGCGGGCTATATCGAAGACAGCGGCCTGCCGCAGTTGCTGCGCGATGCGCAGGTACTGCCGATCTGGGAGGGCACGACCAACGTGCTGTCGCTCGACGTGCTGCGCGTGCTCCGGAATCCGGCCGCGCTCGCTGCCTGGCGCAGCTCGATCGATGCGTTGCTGGATGCGGTGGCATCGTCGCTGCAGCCGGCCGTGGCGACGCTGCGCGCCGATGTCGAAGCGCGCTGTGCACGACTGGCGATGCTTGCGACGGAACCGCAGCGGCTCGAAGCCGCAGCGCGCGAGGTCGCGTTGTGCCTCGCCCGCGATTTCGCCGCCGCGCTGCTGCTGCGCCAGGCCGACTGGTCGCTGCGCCACGGTGACGGGACGCGTGCGGCGGCGGCGCGCCGCTTCATCGCCCGCTGTGCCACAGCGCCGGCGACCTATGACCTGGCCGACGACGCGCTGCTGGCAGCGGACGAATGAACGGTCGCCGGCGTCCTCGCCACTTGCCACGCGAGCCGGCGGCATAGGCTCCGGGCACGCAAACCGCACCGGTGAGGGGCCAGCCGGATCGTGGGTGCTCATGCCCTACGGCTGACCGTCGCGCCCGAGGCATAATCGCGCCCGCATTCTCCGCGCCGCGACAAGGATTCCCATGCAGCAGCTGACCATCGTCACCACCGGCGGCACGATCGACAAGATCTATTTTGACGACAAGTCCGAATACCAGATCGGTGCGCCCTATATCGGCGACATGCTGACCCAGCTCGGCGTCGCGTTCGCGTTTGACGTGATCCCGATCCTGCGCAAGGACAGCCTGCACATCACCGCCGACGACCGCGAACTGATCCGGCGCACCATCGCGCAACAGCCGCACCGGCATGTGCTCGTAACGCACGGCACCGACACCATGGTCGAAACCGCGCAGGTGCTGCTGGACATCCCCGGCAAGGTCATCGTGCTGACCGGCGCGCTTAACCCGGCACGCTTCCAGGGATCCGACGCCGTGTTCAACATCGGTTGCGCCGTAGGCGCCCTGCAATCCCTCGCCGACGGTGTCTACGTCGCCATGAACGGCCGCGTCTGGGACCCACGCAACGTGCGCAAGAACCGTGCTGCAAACCGCTTCGAAGCGAGCTGAAAAGCAGACAGGTGCACACCAGTGGAACGCAACGCCGTTTGCCTCTCGAGCCCACTTGAGTCAAGGGGGGTGAAGAGTGATCGCTCAGAACCACTGGTTCTGATCACTCTGAA
>NZ_JAVTWC010000097.1:0-39500 GCF_032229445.1 Tahibacter sp. | reverse complement strand
CCTGGCTCCATTACGGCGATCCTGGAATGGCTCCATGGGGGCGGTCGGTGACACCATCGATCGAGGAGCAGACCGCCGTTCTTTCTGAGCTGTGTCCCGAAATCAAGTTCCGACTTGAACCGTATCTGGTGGGCGAGTTTCCGCGTTTTCGCGTGTTGATAAACCAGAGGAAGCATGGCGCCCAAGAGAGCTGCGAGGTTGCATGGCGCCAAATGGCGTCTGCTTGGGCGGCGAAAAATGGCGGGTCCTTCTCCGATTGGGTTTGCGTGACCTGAGCTTCACCGGTGGTGCACTGCCCGAGAAACACCCAGAATCCGGGTGTTTCTCGGCGCGCTACTCGACGCGGGGAAATGAATGGCCGACGAGGGCATCGGAATTTTCCGACCGAATGGCGTCCAGATTCTCGACAGCACCATTCAACGATCGGCGTCACCCGGCCCGTAGTAGCTCTTCGGCGCTAAGCAGTGAACAATCGGCGTTTCGTGCGCCGGAGAAGGCGCCTCAGGCGACGTGCAGAAGTCGAAGCGGGCGACGGCAGGGTCGACCTCGTCGGGCTCGCCATGAGGCAGCGTGCCGTCGGCCGGCAGCCAGCCCAGGACGCGCCAGGGCGCCTGTACGGCTTAGCGCAGCATCACGGGCCGGGGGTTGTTTTGAATCCCGGCTCCCAGCGCCAGGCGCGCGTGCTGGGCTCAATCAGCAGGAACAGTAGCGGGACGTTCGGATCCGGCACGGAGTGCCAGTTGCGCCCCCCCCCCCCGCGGGCGTAGCAGCGTGCGCGACGTCGGCGACCGCAGAGGCTTCAAGGGAAATAGTCCAGCGTTGCGGCGGCGGGGGGCATGCGCCCATCGTACGCGGCGCAGTCTCACCAGTTGAGCGCAACGGGCACGTGCACGAGGCGCAGTCACGTGCAAAAACTGGCTATCCAACCTACCTGCCCGTCTGCTTCTTGTCGACCTGCGCAGGAGGTGCGTCTGCCCCTATACCGCGTCGAAAAAAATCGCCGAACTGATCAATCGCAATCCACGCGAAAACTATAGCCAGGGCTGTGAATACGGTTGATGCTCCGATATTGATCCAGAACGATCGCCAGCTGCCCGTCGCACGAGCAATCGCAGTTTTTACATCGGCCGCTTGAGCGTCAATGCGCAGCATGGTAACCGTATTTCTAAGCTCTTCACGCTCGACTTCTATCCGTTCGCTCGCGTACCAATCAGCGAACTGGTATAGCTTCGACTCGGCCGCTTTTCGCAAGGCTTCCATGGAGTCTTCGAGAAAGTAAACCTCAATGAAAGTCTGCATGTCTCCGCGCGTCGGAAATCGGTTGTACTTGGCGCGGAAGTTCCTAACCCAATTGCACTTTGTATGCTTGTATTGAGCGTAAGCGAGCATACCTATCAGGCGTTCAGCCGTATCCACGTCCGTCTTTTCGACCAGGGTTTCGAAAAAAGGGTTGTAGTCGTACAGCGCGGAAGCAGGTGCAGGCGGCGGGCCGTCTGTGCCGCCATCATTTGGATCGGGTGAGGTAACTTCCCCTGCCTCGTTCATTCCCATGCCCCCCTGAGGGCCGTAGCGCACTCGTGCGTGACGAGCCTTGCACGAACGAGGTCTTGTTGTCCACAAATACAACACGAACGCCATCGGGGCCGGACTTTCTCACCACTTCGCCTGACTTGCCCTTTACTACTACTAGCTGTTTGATTCGCATATATTTTCTCCCCGTGGCGCTGAAAGCGTATGACGTCTGACATTGGTTAACAAGCGCTTAGTAACCAATCAAAGCATCAAAGTTTCGCTTTCGCAGCGTAACTGCTTGGCTAGTAACGGTTTATTCAGGAAGCCAATATCTGAATCACCGCGTCGCGGGGCGGACGCTGCATCTGTGCCGCTACAGCGCCTGCCCTCTCACTTACTGCAGCCGGACACGGAAACCGCCACGACGGGCCAGCTCCTCCAGCTCGCGCGCCAGAGCACGCGCGAAGTCGCGCATTGCCTGCCGGTCCTTTGCGGTCGCGGTCAGTTAACTTGACCCCGTTTTCGGCAGCTGGCTAGAGAAGTCACGGCGAGCGGCTAAGCTGAGTAGCTTCTATCGCAGCCACTAAATTGTCGTCGACGGGACCGAGCTCGCTCTCCTGCGCGGAATTTATTGCAATTTTCAACTGCGCAGCGGTACGACCAAGCTCAACTGCTCTCTCGATGCAATCACGCAAACGAGGGCTAGCACAAATATCGTCGATGTAATAATCAGCGTCGACTCTTTCATCACGCAGTGCACGAAACGCGCGAGACAGTCGCTTTGCGACTCCGCGCTGCCGAGTCAACGATGGCCACTTCGCCACATTCCATGCATCGAGGCGCTCGATCATTTCTCTTGCCGGGATATAGTCCCCGCCCGACCCCGGTTGCACGGACGGAACTTTTTTTACTACCTCATGGATCTGGTGAAAGACGCAATAGTAGGTACGCGATATCGCGGATCGAATTTCAACTTCAGAGGATGAATCAAGTCTGTTCCTCGCGTACTCAAGTAACTGCTTCGACGTGACGGACATTGCCCCCCCTGCTGTTCAGCCTAACTGAAACGTGCCCTTCGCTTTCTATCGGCAAAGAAAGCTCATCCAATCTATCGAACAGCAGGCCTTCAACTCGAATCAGCTCAGAAGATTCCAGCTCCAGCTCAAATGAAATCGCGATGCGTTCAGGGTCGCCTTCTAGCCCCGGATAGTGAGAGATAGAGGTTCCTTTGTCCACAATATTGATTTCGGCAAAAAAGGCATACACAGAAAGAATCAGCCGCTGAAACTCCGCCATCGACCTATTGTTGGCTGCCAAAAAATTCTCCACGTCGTTGATTACTGCGGGAATTTCTTGAGGCTTACCAGTCAGCCTGCGTACTTGCGCTGCCGCGTCACGAACTTTGTCAAAGTCTGCCACGGCGTATCCGCACTCTATGAGGCGACGCCATACTTCCAGCTCACCTTTAGCCGACTTGCTCAGTTTGTCTAGAATTTCGATCGCGTCAACGTACCGACCTACACGCGTGAGTGAAAGTGAACAGTTCAAGACTACTTCGCTACTTGTCAAAGGCAACCGAACCGCCTTCTGCACGGCCCGCCAAGTTGCATCGCCATCAAAGAGTGCAGATTCCACAGCGGCCGTTGCCATCCACCCTGTGACCGGATCAACGTTTAGAAGTCGCTCGATGTCGCGCCGAAGGAGGGCAACAGTGAAGTTGTCAGGGATGCCGCCAGCTGCGACAGCCCGGTTGAGCCTTTCCATGATGTCGCTTGCAATTGTCGCAGGTGTGGGATTCACGCCGACATAACCTCCCTCGCTCCTGTGCAACGCCAATGAAGCACAGCAATTTCCGCGCCTACTGCAGCAGCACCCAAGGGATTCCCCATGGACATGCATTCCACATTCTCGCGCTGACCCACCTGCGTAGGCCATCAACAAAGTTGCGGAAGGGGCACGAGTCTCTCACCTTTCTACCCGACAAGCGACTTCGCTAGTGAGCCTAACTGCGCATGCTCGCGTCTCCAAGCGGTGCCTGCGAGGCGCTCAAGGGGAACGCGCGCCCGGCGCAGGAACCGACGACAAAACCTGAACCACGCCAGCACTTTCCGTTGCCCCTGCCTACCTCGCAGCGATGCCCTATACCGGCGTCGCCGCTGTCGTTTCCGCCGCCACCGCAATCGCCGGGTCCGCCCTGCCCTTCGACGTTTTCGGGCTACGCGGCTTTCGCTTGGGCCGCTTGCCCCGCGGCGGCAGCGGGATATAGCCGATGCTCAACGCATCGAGCGCACTGGGGTCGTGCGCACTGATGGGCTCGGGCGGATCGAGCGTGGTGACGACGAAGTGATCGAACACGCGTACGTCGATCAGCTCCAGCGCGCGGGTAATGGCGCGGGTGATGGCGATGTCGGTGCACGAGGGACAGCTGTTGCCGGACGGGTGGTTGTGCGCGAAGAACACGGCGGCGGCGTTGTGGCGCAGGGCGGCCCTGACGAGTTCGCGCACGGGGACCGGCGTGTAGGCCAGGGTGCCGCGGAAGAGTTCTTCGAAGGCGATCAGGCATCCCCGATTGTCGAGCCAGGCTGCGGCGAATACTTCATGCTCGTATTCGCACAGGCGCAGGCGGAACCAGTTGGCCAGATCGGCATGGTCGTGAAGCCGCTCGCCGGGACGTCGGGCACGACGCTCGATGGAACGCAGCGCGTCCTTTACCCGGCGCGCGTGACGCAGGTCGGCGTCGGCTTTCCGGAGGTTGTTTCGATTCATGTCGGGCACTCCTTGCCGCAAAAGACTCCGAACACGGGCGTATGGATCGCAGAGGCAGATGAGCCGTCCATGGCAGATTGCTCCTGAGTCAGAATTCTATCAAACATAGATTTTTAGTCAACGTATCTAGCAGGACATATCTACGGTTCGTCGCGACACTCGCGTGCATGAAGACGTTCGGCAGCCGCCTACGGGCAGCGCGTACAGCGCGCGGATTTACTCAGGAACACGTTGCGCTGGAAATCGGCGTGAGCAATGGCACCGTCTCTCAATGGGAACGCGACGGGAGCGAGCCGAATTTCTCGAACCTGACGGCTCTGCGCGACATGCTCGGCGTTACGCTCGACGACCTTATTTCTGGCGATGCCGCCAAGTCTGGGGACAGCATCACCCCGACCACCCGAGAACTCGCACTGCTGCAACGCCTGCGGAAACTACCGGCGAAGAAGCGCGCTGCGGTACTCGCCTTGTTCGATCTGTAGAAATTCAACTCGATACATTTGGCATGAGTACGGCCGAAAAGCAGGCTGCCGTACTGGCACTGTTCGATCTCTTAGGCGAGCCATTGGCCGCCGCGCAATGCCCAACCAAGCATCCGTATTCCCTACAGCCGATTGCGCGGCGTGACCGCTTCAACCGGACGCACGATGCGGCTCACCTGCGCTGTCCCGGGGCGGCTGAATGGCTGTCGGGCTTCGTCCTGAGTACGCCGCGCGACGCTGACTGATTTCCACTCATCGTTGATTGATGGCCAGCCAGCGATGACTGATTGCCACTCTCGCCCGAGTGGCAATCAATCGACGCTGGGTGACGCGATACCCACGGGAGACTGAAAATCACTCACCGATGGGTGAGGCGCCTATCAGCGATGACTGTCCATCACTCACCGCTGATTGCCAGTCAGTCATCGTCGAGTGGCGATCAGTCAGCCGTGAGTGGAAATCACTCTCCGCTGAGTACCGCGCCCATCATCGACGAGTGATTTTCAGTCTCGCCTGAGTGATTTTCAGGCATCTTGCATGCCCGCCGGGTCTGCCGTGGGGTGGTCCGACTGTCGCGGGGCCGATCGCCCATCTCAGACAAACGAAAGCCCCGCAAGCGGGGCTTTCGAAGGTTCAGCGCGGCGGATCAGCTCTCCGCTTCGGGCTCGGGTTCGGTGGTGCCGCGCCGGTTCTTGGCGAACCGCGTCGATAGTCCCTGCCTCAGCGATTCCAGTCCCTGGCCCTTGCCGGAAATACGCAGCAGGGCGTAGCCCTCAAGCGCCGCGGTCAGTACGTCGCTGCCCAGCGCGATCAGCGTGTCATCCGCGCGCTTGCTCAGGCGTTCCAGTCGCGCCAGGCGCGGGCGCAGGGCGTCGATGGTACGCAGGTCGGTCAGGGCTTCGTTCAGGTCGAGGCTGGGTGGCACTACCTGCCGGTTCTGGTCGAGTACGACCAGGGTCTGGCGGCAGAAGGCCTCGGATTTGTCGCCCATTTTGGCCAGTGCCCGGATTTCGTCCGGGTTGAGCGAAATCAGGGTGGCGAACTTTTCTTCGAGGGTAACCAGCGCGCTGTCGATGGCCGCGAGATCGGCGTCGGACAGGGCGAGTGAGATCAGATTTTGAGCCATGTGATGTTCTTCCTTGTCGTCAGGACGGCGGATGCCGCCAATGACCGGCGGGATGGTCGCCCCTGCTACGACGCGCCGGCCCCGCCATTGTCGACAGAGCGCCTGCTTTCATTTAATGAAAATGTTCCATTAAAAAAATATTTCATATATTGCTTTTCGGCCACTGCCCCGACCCTTCGGCGCGGACAGATACCACAGCGACCGTCCCTGATCGGGTACGGACCTCGCCGGCTCCGCCGAATTCCCTGGGGCGGTCCACCGGGTGTGAATCCCGTCGACCGAGGCGAACCTCAAGCCCTGCTGCTACCGGGCCGGCACGTCTGCGCAACGACGGCTCGAAGCCACCGGTGCGCGGGATCGGCATCCAGGCGCGGGTGCCAGAACAACGAGATGGTGAACTCGGGCACCGGCATGGGTAGCGCAAGGCTCTGCATGCCGCGCCACAGGCTGCGCGTGTGCTGTTCCGGTACGGTCGCCACGAGATCGGTTTCGCGCGCCAGCGTGATGGCGGGGGCGAATCCGCCGACGGTGACCTTGGCTTGCCGTTGCAGTCCCAGCGCGGCCAGCGCTTCGTCGACGGGCGCCATTTCCAGCCCGCGCCGTGAAATCAGCACGTGCTCGGCTGCCGCATAGCGCTCGGGTGTCAGCGCTCCGCGGGCCAGCGGATGTCCCTTGCGCACGATGCCCACGAAGCGGTCGCGAAACAGCCCATGGGTACGGATCTCCGGCCCCATGGCGGGACTGGTGATGCCGGTCTCGAGATCAACGGTGCCGTCACGTAGCGACGTGCTGTCCTTGTCCTGCTTGGCGACGAACCACAGGCGCACGCCCGGCGCCTGCGCGGCGATGCCGGCCAACAGGCGCGGCCCGAAGGTTTCGACGAAGCCCTCGCTGCTGCGGATCGTAAAGGTCCGGCTGAGCGTGGCCAGGTCCAGCTTCAGCGCCGGCCGCAGCACCGCCTCGGCGTCATGGACCACCTGCCTCACCCGATCACGCAGTTCCAATGCGCGTGGCGTGGGGACCAGCCCACGGCCCGCGCGGACCAGGAGCGGGTCACCCGTTTCCTGCCGCAGGCGTGCCAGCGCACGGCTCATGGCGGACGCACTGAGCTGCAGGCGCTGAGCCGCGCGCACGACGCTGCCCTCGCTCAGCAGCACGTCCAGCGTGACCAGCAGATTCAGATCGGGCAGAGCCATGGCGCAGGGAACTCCCTTCCAGCGATACCTGGCGCTGGGTGCAGGTATTGTTTGCAACCCGTGCGTCTTCCGCCATCCCCCGACGCGACCTAGCCTGGACTTCGTACCGCGCCGCCGTCCCGCTCCGGGGCTGCGGCGCCCATCGAGGACGTGCTGCCGTGACCGAATCCCGTTCCCCCCGTACTGCCGTTTCGCCGGCCGCCACCGGCGCCCTGGCCTGCCTGGCGCTGACGATGCTGCTGTCGTCGCTGGGCACCAGCATCGCCAACGTGGCGCTGCCGACGCTGGTGGAGGCGTTCTCCGCGTCGTTCCAGGCCGTGCAATGGGTCGTGCTGGCCTATCTGCTCAGCGTGACCACGGTGATCGTCAGCGTCGGCCGGCTGGGGGATCTGCTGGGAAGACGCCGTCTGATGCGGCTGGGCATCGGCCTGTTTACGGTGGCCTCGCTCGCCTGCGGCCTTTCCACGGCGCTGTGGATGCTGGTGGCCGCACGCGCCGTCCAGGGCGTGGGCGCGGCGGTGATGATGGCGCTGACCATGGCAATGGTCGGTGACACGGTATCGGCCGATCGTTCCGGCAGCGCGATGGGGTTTCTGGGAACCACCTCGGCCATCGGCACGGCGCTGGGGCCATCGCTGGGTGGCCTGCTGATTGCGGCCTCGGGCTGGCAGGCCGTGTTTCTGATCAACCTGCCGCTCGGCGTATTGGCGTGGTGGCTCACGCGACGCCTGCCGGCGGATACGCGCACGACGACCCGGCCTTCGTTCGACCTTCGCGGCTCCCTGCTGCTGGCGGCAGCGCTGGCCTGCTATGCCCTGGCCATGACACGGGGCAACGGGCAGCCCGGTGCCTTGAACGCGCTGCTGCTGGTGTTTGCCATCGCGCTCGGCGTCGTCTTCCTGCGCGCCCAGGCCACGGCGGCGTCACCGCTGGTGCGTCCGCAGGTATTGCGGCAGACGAACATCCGCGCGGGCTTCTTCATGAGTTGCCTGACCTCTGCGGTCGCGATGACGACGCTGGTGGTCGGACCGTTCTACCTGACGGGCGCGCTGCATCTGACTCCGGCATCCGTCGGTCTCGTCATGACGGCGGGTCCTCTGGTCGCGGCACTCGTCGGCGTGCCTGCCGGGCGCGGTGTGGATCGCTTTGGCCACTCACGCATGCTGCTGGCGGGGCTGTTTGCGATGGCGGCGGGCATGCTGGGCCTGGCCCTGGTATCGCCGGCATGGGGTGTTCCGGCCTATGTGGTCCCATTGGTCATGACGACGGCCGGATTTGCCGTATTTCAGGCCGCGAACAACACCGGCGTCATGAGCGGCGCCGAGGCCTCGCAGCGTGGCGTCGTGTCGGGGCTGCTGAATCTGTCGCGCAACCTCGGCCTGATCACCGGCGCGTCGGTGATGGCCGCCGTTTATGCCGTGGCCTCCGGCGCGCGTGGCCCTGCCGTGGTCAGTGCGGGCGCAGTCACTGCGGGTGCGCACGCGGCCTTCGCTTCGGCGGGAGTCCTGATCGTGATTGCGCTGCTGATGGTTGCGCAGCATCACCGCGCACCCGGCGCTGCGCATCAGCGGCTTCGCGATGGATCGGGCTCATGACGGTGCCCGGAACGCTGAGTTTCAGTACAGCCTGCTAGGCTTCCCGAGTGGCGCGGTCGCCATCGGTCGGACGGAGCAACGCGGATGGGAATGGTGTTTTCATGGCTGTCGGTGGCCTCGCTGTCGCCGACGGAAGTGCTCACGGCATTGAACCTGGACGACACCGGCGGCGCCGTGGGTCTGGGCGATTGCGAGATCGCTGGCGCGGCCTTGCCGCAAGGCGGTTATGTCGTGGTGGCAAACGCCTTCTGGCATGCGGTGATCCACCCGCCGAAGCTGGCGTGTCTGTCGCTCAACGCAGCCGTGGTCGGCTGCACCGAAAGCGAGAACGCCAATGCGTCGGCTGCGTTTCTCTGGCGCGACGGCGAGCCGATCTGGCAAGTCACGCACGTGCTGGACGAAGGCGCCGAGCATCTCGACGTGGAAGGCGACGCGCCCGCGGAATCGGCAGTGTTGCTGGAACAGGCGATCGCGCGGCATCGCGTGGAGGGGTACGACGCCGTGTACGGCGTTCCCGCGGCGGTGGCCAAGTCGTGCACCGGCTTTCGCTACGGCGAGGATCGCGGACTGCGCTTCACGCGACTCGTGCCGAGTACGGCGAGGGTGCGCATTGGCAGTACGCCGATCGTCGTCGAGTGGCCGAACGAGCGCGGCGACCTGACCGCCGCGCTGGGGCGCGCCTTGGAAGCGATACTGGTTCCACTGGGCTTCGACGTGAGACGCGACCCGCGGGGTGACGAATTCTTCCGAACCCGCGACGACACGACGCTGACGATCTACGGGGTCGGCTACGACGACCATCCGTTTTATACCTGTGACATTTTTATCTCCGTACGCCAGAACCTCGTCGAGCAACTGATAGTCAGCGTCATACCGCAACATAGGAGTTCATCGACCTGCGATCTGCGTCTGGCGAAGCTCGAGGGCCACGCCGGTTTCGACATCCGGTCGATCCGGCACATCGAGGCGTTCATCACGTCCCTCGTCGACAAGGTGCCGGCGCTGATCGAGCGCTGCGGCAGTGTCCGCGAGCTCGATCGCATCGTGAACGCGGACCGCACCTGCATCGACGGCATCGACTTCCTGTCCGCCGAAGGGCCGATCGTGCTGGCCTGGCTGGCCGGCAATCCGAACTTCGAAAGCATGGTGGCGTACGCCGATTCGCGCTACGACCGACGCGAGGTCGAGGGCGAGACGCCGATCGTGCAGCTGGCGGACCATCTGCGCCGCAACGTCCCGGTGGCGTAGTCCGCTGATGGCGTGTTGCCAGACGCCGACGCTCGTGATCGGCGGATCTTGGCGTGGTCACCGCGGGTGCGTCCGCAGCTTTTGCAGGAGGCGAACATCCGCGCGGAATTCTTAGAGCATCAAACAGAATGAGCTGCCGTCGAATCGCGCGCTTGCCTCCTTCCCCTTCAAGGGGAAGGCCGGGATGGGGATGGGTTTGCCTTGATGCATGCCATTAACACCATCCCCACCCAACCCTCCGGCCCGTTGGGCGTTCAAGGCAGCCAGAACCTTCGGTTCTTGACGGCTGCCTTTCACCCCCTTGAAGGGGAGGGCTTAGAGCTCGCGGCGCAGAGGCCCTCTGGCATTTTGATAGACGCTCTTAATGAGTTGCCTGACCTCCGCTGTCGCGATGACGACGCTGGTGGTCGGACCGGTCTACCTGACGGGCGTGCTGCATCTGACTCCGGCAGCCGTCGGTCTGGGCATGACGGCGGGCCCTCTGGTCGCCGCGCTGGTCGGCGTGCCGACCGGTCGCGGTGTGGATCGCTTCGGCCACTCACGCATGCTGCAGGCGGGCCTCGTCGCCATGGCGGCCGGCATGCTGGGGCTGGCCCTGTTATCGCCGGCCTGGGGTGTTCCGGCCTATGTGGGTTCCGTTGGTCATGACTACGGCGGGGTTTGCCGTGTTTCAGGCCGCGAACAACTCCGGCGTCATGAGCAGCGCCGAGGCCTCGCAGCGCGGCGTCGTGTCGGGGTTGCTGAATCTGTCGCGCAACCTCGGGCTGATCACCGGCACTTCGGTGATGGCCGCCGTCTATGCCATGGTCTCCGGCGCGCGTGGTCCTGCCGTGGTCAGCGCGGGCGCAGCCACTGCGGGTGCGCACGCGGCCTTCGCCTCGGCGGGAGTCCTGATCGTGATTGCGCTGCTGCTCGCCCTGCGGCAGCTCCGTGCACCGCTGATTTCAATTCACTAACGCACAGCACCAGCGCACGGCCCGGCGGGACCTTTTCATTTGGCCATCCATCGATGGGGGTTTACGGTGGCGAGCGCTGCCGGGCAAGGCGGCAAGATGTTTGGTGTAGCATCGGCTCGCCATGATGGAACCTTCTGAAATCGCAATACCGCCCGCGCGCATCTTGCTGGCCACGGACCTCACAAGCCAGGGGGATCGAGCGCTGGATCGCGCCCTCCAGTTGGCCAAGGAGTGGCACGCTGAACTGCACATTGTTCATGCCGTCGACGTGGAACCGCCATCGGTACCGGCCGGCGTCAACCCCATCGATTACCTGCAGCGTTATCCGCGCGCTCGCGATGAGGTATTGCGGGTCATGCGGCGCGATCTGGGCACGGACGAGCTGGGCGCGACGGTACATGTCGAAGAATATCTGGCTCCCGCCCCGGCCATTCTTGCGGTCGCGGAGCGGGAACGCTGCGAGTTGATCGTGCTGGGCGAAACCCGTCAGCGACTGCTGGGACCGATTCTCGAAAGCACGGTCGAACAAGTTGTGCGCAAATCGCCGGTTTCGGTGCTGGTGGTGAGGGATCGGCCTCGGCGTCCGTACCGGCACGTGCTGGTCGGCACGGACTTCACCGGCGAAGCCCAGCAGGCGCTGGTCTTTGCCGCTCAGCTTTTTCGCGACGCGTCGATCACGCTGATGCATGCATATTCGATGCCCTATTCTTCGCTGCTGGACTCCACCTCCGAGGCGCAAGGCTGGTCCGCCAGCGATCTGAAAAAACTACGCGAGCAGGTTGAAGCGGCGCCGCTGTCTCCGGAGCGCAAAGCATCGATCCGCACCACCGTCGAGGAGGGCCCGCCCAACGCGATGTTGCGTCGCTACATTCTGGACCAGGGAGCGGACCTCACCGTGATCGGCGCACACCCCCGGGGCATGCTGTTCGATGCCTTTGTCGGAAACTCACGGCGCATCGTTGATGCCGTCCCCAGCGATGTGCTGATGGTGCGAGCCCTTATCCCATCCCCGGCGCCGTTTTCTCCGAAGCGAGCGTAGATTGGGATCCAGGCATTCGCGCGTATCAGTCCGATAAGGACTGCCCAACCGACGCCGCGCGTTCATCCGTACGTTCCTCTAACGGGCTTCACACCATCAGGCTCGCCGCCCGACGGTTTCGCTTGGCCCCGATGAAGCGACTTGTCTAAAGTGAGGCCATGACCCTGCTCCTGCTTCTGCTGCTGCCCTTCATCGGCAGCCTGCTCACGGTTTTCCTGCCGACGCGCGCCCGCACGGTACTGGCGGGTACCGCGGGCGCGGTGTCGGCGGTCGCGGCGGCGTGGCTCATCGCGTTGTTCCCGCAGGTGCAGGATGGCGGCGTGATCCGGCAGACGATCGCCTGGGTGCCGTCGCTCGGCATCGAACTGGTGCTGCGCCTGGACGGCTTCGCGTGGATGTTCGCGGTCATCGTGACGGTGATCGGCGTGCTGGTCTGCCTGTACTCGCGCTACTACATGTCGCCGGACGATCCGGTGGCGCGCTTCTATGCGCTGTTCCTGGCCTTCATGGGCGCGATGCTCGGTGTCGTGCTGTCGGGCAATCTCGTGCAGCTCGTCGTGTTCTGGGAACTCACCAGCCTGGTCTCGTTCCTGCTGATCGGCTATTGGCACCACCGTGTCGACGCGCAGCGGGGTGCGCGCATGGCGCTGATCGTCACGGGTTCGGGCGGGCTGTGTTTGCTGGCCGGCGCGATCTTGCTCGGACACATCGTCGGCAGTTTCGACCTCGATGTCGTGCTCGCCGCGGGCGATCGCATCAGAGCCCACGCACTGTATCCGATGACCCTGGTGCTGATCCTGCTGGGGGCCTTCACCAAGAGCGCGCAGTTTCCGTTTCATTTCTGGCTGCCACGCGCGATGGCCGCGCCGACGCCGGTGTCGGCGTACCTGCACTCGGCCACCATGGTCAAGGCCGGCGTGTTCCTGCTCGCGCGTTTCTGGCCGGTGCTGTCGGGCACGGAGTGGTGGTTCTGGCTGGTCGGCGGCACCGGTGCGGTGACCCTGGTGCTCGGTGCCTACACGGCGATGTTCCAGCACGACCTCAAGCGTCTGCTGGCCTATTCGACCATCAGCCACCTGGGTCTGATCACGTTGCTGTTCGGCCTCAACAGCCCGCTCGCGGCGGTGGCCGGCGTTTTCCACATCATGAACCACGCGACGTTCAAGGCCTCGCTGTTCATGGCCACGGGCATCATCGACCACGAAACCGGTACGCGCGACATCCGCCGCCTCAATGGCCTGATCCACGCGATGCCACGCACGGGTGCGCTCGCGCTCGTGGCGACCGGCGCGATGGCCGGCGTGCCGCTGCTCAATGGTTTCCTGTCGAAGGAAATGTTTTTCGCCGAGACAGTATTCCTGTCCGCGCATCCGTCGGTGGGATGGGTGTTGCCGGTGCTGGCGACGGTCGCCGCGATCTTCGCGGTCGTCTACTCGCTGCGCTTCGGCTACGACATCTTTTTCGGGAAACTCTCGACCGGCCTGCCGCGGGAACCGGAAGAAGCGCCGCGCTGGATGCGCGTGCCGGTGCAGTTTCTCGTCGTCAGCTGCCTCGTCGTCGGTATCGCCCCGGCCCTGTCGATAGGGCCATCGCTCGCGGCGGCGGCACTGCCGGTGGTCGGCGGCCAGCTGCCGTATTACAGCCTGGCCGTGTGGCACGGCTTCTCGCTGCCGCTGGCGATGAGCGTCGTGGCTATCGTCGGCGGCGTGGCGGGCTACATCTGGTTGCGCGCGCAACACGCACGCGGCCGGCTGCAGGACACGCCTTTGGTTTCCTACATCAACGGGCGCCACCTGTTCGAGAGCGCGTTGCTGGGAATGACGCGTGGGTCGCGCGCGTTTCTTCGCCTGGCCAGCACACGGCGGCTGCAGCCGCAGCTATTTGCGGTGATCGCGATTGCCGTGGGGCTGGCCGTGATCGCCGTGCGCGCGGTGCCACTGGAATGGGGCGATCGCGTGCGGCTGCCGCCGTCGCCTTCGTTCGTGCTGCTGTGGATCATCGGCATGGTGTGCGCGATCGGCGCGGCATCCATGGCGAAATACCACCGGCTCGTGGCCACGACGCTGATGGGTGGCGCGGGTCTGGTGACGTGTCTGACGTTCGCGTGGTTTTCCGCACCCGATCTGGCCTTGACCCAGATTGTCGTGGAGGTGGTCACGACGACGCTGTTTCTGCTCGGCCTGCGCTGGCTGCCCATGCGCCAGCAGCAGTGGCCCGACCGCCTCGGCTGGACGGATCGCGCGCGGCGTGGCCGGGATTTGCTGCTGGCGGTGCTCGGCGGTGGCGGTCTGGCCGCCCTGTCGTTCGCGCTGCTGACGCGACCCGCGCCGAACAGCATCTCGCCGTTTTTCCTCGACCGGGCGCTGCCCGAGGGCGGCGGCAGCAACGTGGTCAACGTGATGCTGGTCGATTTCCGGGCCTTGGACACGCTCGGCGAAATCACCGTGCTGGGCGCGGTGGCACTGACGGTCTACGCGCTGCTGCGCCGTTTCCGGCCGCCGCCGGAAAGCGTCGCGCAACCCGTGCAACAGCGCGCGGTGGCCGCCGATCAGGACACCGACTTGCTACCACCACGCCGCGATGAAGACGCCGGCGGCTACTTGCTGGTGCCCGCGGTGATCGCGCGCCTGCTGATGCCAGTGGCGCTGCTGGTCGCGGCGCACTTTTTCCTGCGCGGGCACAACGAGCCCGGCGGCGGTTTCGTCGCCGGCCTTATCGTCGCGATCACGCTGCTCATGCAATACCTCGTGTCCGGAACGCGCTGGGTGGAGGCACGGGCCGATCTGCGGCCCGCACGCTGGATTGCCGCGGGCCTGCTGCTCAGTGCGATCACGGGGCTTGGCCCAGTCGTTCTCGGCTACCCGTTCCTGACGAGCCATACAGCGCACCTGACCCTGCCGTGGATCGGCGAAGTTCATCTGCCCAGCGCAACGTTCTTCGATCTGGGCGTGCTCGCCGTCGTGGTGGGATCCACGCTGCTGATCCTGACCGCACTCGCCCACCAGTCCATTCGTGGTCACCGGCATCCCGGGGCCGCCGCGACCGAGGTACCTTGATGGAAATTTTGCTTGCCCTCGCCATCGGCGTACTCGCCGGCTCCGGCATCTGGCTCGTCCTGCGCCCCCGCACGTTTCAGGTCGTGATGGGGCTGGCGCTGCTGTCGTATGCCGTGAACCTTTTCATTTTCAGCATGGGCAGTCTCGTCATCGACAAGCCGCCGCTCGTCGTGCCCGGCCTGCCGGCGAACCTCGAGCACTACAGTGATCCCATGCCCCAGTCGCTGGTACTGACGGCGATCGTGATCGGATTCGCCACGACGGCGCTGTTCCTGATCGTGCTGCTGGCAGCGCGGGGCCTCAGCGGCACCGACCATGTCGACGGAGAGCAGGACACGCCGTGACCCTCCTACCCGGCTGGATCATCGTCCCTGTCGTGCTGCCGCTCGTGACGGCGGCGCTCCTGATGCTGGTCGGCAATGCGCAGCGCCGGTTGCGGTCGCTGATCAACGTGGTTGCCACAGCCGCCGGACTGGTGGTCGCCGTGTTGCTGTTGCGAGAAGTGGATTCAACCGGCGTGGGGGTGTACCTGGCGTCGAACTGGCAGGCACCGTTTGGCATCGTGCTGGTGGCGGACCGGCTTTCCGTGCTGATGCTGGTGCTGGTGGGACTGGTGAGCACGGGCGCCGCGCTGTACGCCGAGGCGGGATGGTCGCGCGCGGGGGCGTATTTCCATCCGCTGTTCCAGCTGCAACTGGTCGGCCTCAACGGCGCGTTCCTGACCGGCGATCTGTTCAATCTGTTTGTGTTTTTCGAGGTGCTGCTCGCTGCCTCGTACGGACTGCAGCTGCATGGGTCGGGCTGGCTGCGGGTGCGTTCGGGCCTGCACTACATCGCGGTGAACCTGCTGGCCTCGTCGCTGTTCCTGATCGGCCTGGCCGTTCTCTACGGAGTCATGGGCACGCTGTCGATGGCCGACCTCGCCGACAAGCTGCCGCTGGTGCCCGAGCGTGATCGCGGGTTGCTGCATGCGAGCGCCGCCGTCCTTGCGGTCGCTTTCCTGATCAAGGCGGCCATCTGGCCGTTGAATGCCTGGCTGGTCCCGGCCTACAGCGCGACCAACGCTCCGGTCGCCGCACTGTTCGTGCTGATGACCAAGGTCGGCTTCTATGCGGTGTTGCGTCTGTGGACCTTGCTGTTCTCGGCTGAGGCCGCGGCGTCCGCGCATTTCGGCGGCGGCGTGCTGCTCGCGGGTGGATTGCTCACGCTCGCCTTCGGCGCCGTCGGGCTGCTGGCGTCGATCCGGCTGGAGCGGATCGCCGCCTTTTCCGTGGTGGTTTCATCGGGCACGCTGATGGCGGCGCTCGGCATGAACTCGACCGCTCTGGTCGCGGCGGCGCTGTTCTATCTGGTGACGGCCACACTCTCGGCCGGCGCGCTGTTCCTGATGGTCGAACTGGTCAAGCGCACCAGCGTCGGCGGAAGAGCGCAGCGACTCGCACCGGACACCTCGCCGGAAGAAGACGACAACCTCGACGACCAACAATTACCGCTGGTCGGTCGCGCCTTCCCCGTCTCGGTCGCCCTGCTCGGGCTGGCGTTCATTGCCTGTGCGCTGCTCGTCGCGGGGCTGCCACCGCTGTCGGGGTTCCTGGCGAAGGTGGCGCTGTTGTCGGCGGCGGTAAACGCCGAGGATGGCATCGCAAACGCCGCGTGGATCCTGATGGCGTTGCTGCTGCTCTCGGGGTTGTTCGGCACCATCGCGTTGGCTCGTGCCGGTATCCGGCACTTCTGGTCCAAGGGCGGGCACGTCGCCCCGCAGCTCAGAGCGGCGGAAGCCAGTGCCGTCCTGTTGCTGATCCTGGCGAGCGGCGTGCTGACGGTGTTTGCCGAACCGGTGGTGCGCTACACCGCCGCTACGGCGATATCGCTGCATGCACCGCGGCCGTACATCGACGCCGTGCTGCAGGCCCGCGCGCGTCCAGGAGCGGCGGCGCCCGTCGCTGCGGGAGCGCCGCCGCCATGAAGCTGCTGCAGACGCTGATTCCCGCGCCGCTGGTTTCCGTATCGTTGCTGATCGGATGGCTGGTTCTGGCGCGAAGCACGATGGCGGGCCAGTTCGTGCTGGGGCTGATATTGGCGCTGGGCATACCGCTGGCGTTGTCGAATCTGCGCGTGAAGGGGACACGCGTGCGCCGGCCCGACGTCGTCGTGCGCCTCGTCGTTCGCGTCGCCTGCGACGTGTTCGTGTCCAACCTCGAGATCGCGAACGATCTCATCCGCTGGCGATGGCGCAGACCCTCGTCGCGCTTCGTCGTCGTACCGCTGGATCTGCGTGACCCGGTCGGCCTGGCCGCTCTCGCGCTCGTCACGACGAACGTGCCGGGGACGGTGTGGTGCGAGCTCGCGGCCGACCGCAGCGCGTTGCTGCTGCATGTCTGGGACGTGTCCGAGGAAAGCGACTTCGTGGTGCGGTTCAAGGCGCGCTACGAGCAGCCACTGCGGGAGATCTTCGAGTGAGCGCGATACTTTCCTTCGCCATTACGTTCGCGCTGGGCTGCTACGCGATTGCGTCGATTCTCGTGCTGCTCCGCCTGGTACGCGGCCCGCGGGCGCAGGACCGTGTTTTCGCGCTGGACTTGCTGTATTTCCACGCGATTCTCGTGGTGATGGTGACCGGCATACGCCATCAGAGCGATCGCTATTTCGAGATCGCGCTGGTCATCGCGTTGTTCGGCTTCGTCAGTACCCTGGCCATGGCCAAGTTCATTCTGCGCGGTGAGGTGATCGAGTGAACGCTGTCGCCCTGTGGGTCGAAGTGATCGTCGCAGCGCTTCTGGTGGTCAGCGGACTCGTTGTCCTGATATCCGCGATCGGGTTTGCGCGTCTGCCCGATTTCTTCCTGCGCATGCATCCGCCCGCCCTCGCCTTCACGTTGGGCAGCTGGTGCGTCGCGCTCGCCGCCGCGCTGTATTTTTCGTTCCTGCAACAACGTGCAGCGCTTCATCCGCTGCTGATACCGCTGCTGCTGGCGATTACCGTTCCGGTGACAACGGTGTTGCTGGCGCGCGTAGCTCTTTTCCGGGGCCGGACCTCAGGCCGTGGCAACGTCCCGCCGTCGCTGGCTCGGCCCGGCGCGCCGGAATCGGATCCGGAAAGCGAAAAACCCTGAGGTGCGCCGAGGGCCGGCGCGTTCCCGGCCACACCCGCCACCGGTAATGCACTTGGGCTAGTCTGTGCTTTTTACGCATGGCCAGCCATGTTGAAAAACCCACAAGTACCCGGCGACGACGCCGCCGTCGATACGCTGGCGAGCGAGGGTTTCCTGCTCGGGCGCTGGCGGGTCGAGCCGCGCGCACTGCGCGTGATGCGCGACGGCGAAAGCGTGCGGCTGGAGCCGCGCATGATGCAGGTGCTGCTGGTGCTGGCACGGCGCGACGGCCGCACGGTGAGTCGCGAGGAGTTGCTGGCCGAGGCCTGGAACGGCGCGGTCATCACCGACGATTCGATCTACCGCGTCATCCACCGCCTGCGCAGCGTGCTCAGCGCTGACGCGCACACCGATGCGGTGATCGAGACCGTGCCCAAGGTCGGCTATCGCCTGCTTCAGCCGGTGCATCCGCTGGCCGACGGCAAGGCGGTGAACGCCACGTCCACTGCGACAGCGCCGCTCGCGTGGCTGGCGCTCACGGTAGCCATGATTGCTGCAGCGGCCATCGCGGCCGTTGCGTGGCTGTCGAACCGCACCGGCGCGGCGCCGCCGCCAGCGTGGATGACCCTGACCATGAACCCGGGCCTGGAGCATATGCCAGCGTTCTCCCCCGACGGCAGCCAGCTGCTGTACAGCCGCGGCGCGGCCGGGCGCGAGCAGCTGTGGCTGCGCGCGCTGGACGGCAGCACGGACATCGCGCTGACCACGCCGGGCAACGCGATGGACTATGCCGCGGACTGGTCCGCCGGCGGCGAGCGTATCGCCTTCATCCGGCAGGACGAGCAGCGTTGCCGCGTGATGATCATGACCCTGCTGCAGCGCGAGCCGCGCGCGATCGGCGAATGCACGCCAGCGAACGGCCGCCTGTCACTGTCGCCGGACGGGCGCACGGTGGTGCTGTCGGACCGGCCCGATCCGGACCAGCGGGTCAACGCGCTGTTTCTGATCGACGTCGACAGCGGCGCGCGCCGCAGCTTGCCCACACCGCCGGCCGAGCAAGGCGACTACCGGCCGCGGTTTTCTCCCGACGGCAACTGGATCGCGTTCAGCCGCGTCGACGGCCGCTTCCAGTCCAGCGTGCGGCGCATGCGCAGCGACGGCAGCGGATCGGTGCCGGTGTGGACGCCGACAGGATTTGTCCACCAGTTGCAATGGCGCAATGCGCATGAACTCGTCGCGACCCGGCGCCTGGGCGCGAGCAGCGAACTGTGGCGGGTGCCGCTGCACGGAACGCCGACGGTGATCGCCGCGATCGACGACGGCGTGCCGTCGATCGACATCAGTCCGGACGGCACGCGCCTGCTGCTGTCGGTGGCGGTGACGCAATACCGCAACCGCCGCCTGACGCTGGAACGGCACACCGCCGGCGCTGTCGAGGCGATGCCCACAGCACTGGAGCGCGCACGGGATCTCGCCGTTTCGCCCGATGGCCGCCGCGTCGCGCTGCCCTGGGAAGCGCGCGGTGAGAGCGGTGTGTGGCTGGCCGATATCGACGGCAGCCAGTTGCGCCGGCTGTGGAGCGAATCGGGCGCGTATATCCGCGACCTGAGCTGGGATCCGTCGGGCCAGCGCATCGCCTTCGAGCGGTCGCGCGGCAATCGGCAGACCATCTGCGTGGTCGATCTCAACGGCCTGCTGCAATGTCTGCCGGACGACGGGCGCAAGCGCATCTCGCCGTCCTGGTCCAACGACGGGCGCCGTCTGCTGTTCGTCGAGGAGGATGACGGCGGCTGGTTCGCCCACCGTGCCGCGCTCGACGGCAGCGGCGACGAGCGGCTGGGCCGGCGCCAGGCGTTGTATGCCGTGCAGGCACCCGAGGGCGACACCGTCTATCTGCGGCCGCGCGGCAGTGCCGGCATCGTGGCGCTGGACCCGGCCACCGGCGAGGAACGCCTGCTCGTCGACGATGCGCCGCATTCGCGCCCGCGCGCGCTCGTGTCCGCGCGCAGCGGACTGTACTACCTGCGGACGGACGGCATGCTGATGCACTGGCCGATTTCCTCGGGCACGGCCACGGCGCTGGCGCCGCTGGGCACGCCATTGCCGCGCACGCTGAGCCTGTCGCTGGCCGAAGACCTGCTGCTCTTCAGCGAAGTGACCGGCGAAGAAGCCGATATCGCGTTGCTGACCAATCTGGATGCACTCGTCGGTGCGCGCTGACGGGCCCGCTTGTCGAAGGTGGCAATTGCCTGTTTGTCTCAATAAATCATTAGTGATTTATGCACAGCGGGAAAATCATTCCTGCCCCCCGGTGGCGACCGCCGTAGCTCGGGCCGGGACCGCTGCGCGTCAGGTCGGCTGACGTCCGTCGGTGTTGCCGTCGTGTGACAGCGCAACTGTGACGGCCTCGCGGTTTTGCACGCATCACCGCCGCGCCATCAGGAAAAAATCAGGCGCGATCAGCCATTCCTCCGCGCGCTGCCGCGACGGCGGCGGCGAGCATGGGTCTCGCCAGGATGGTCAGGGGCCAGCCCGGTACTGCCACGCAGACCAGGAGATGACCCATGTACCGTTTTCCGACTCACCGCGGCGGGCGCCTGCTCGCCGCCGTCATGGCCGCGGCCGCGAGTGCCGCCGCGCCCGCCGCCGATCCGCCCGGTTCGCTCGCGCTGGACTGGCCCCTGGGCCAGATCGTCGGCGAGCAGCTCGTGCCCGGGCACAACGTGCGCGTGATGCAGAACTACGCCAACCCGTTTCCCAAGTACAACAACCGCCTGCACACTGCGCTGGATCTTGCGCTCGACAGCGGCTCCACCGTCAACGCGCCGGTCTATGCCGCGGCTGACGGCGTGGTGTTCTGCTCGGTCTATTCCAACTGGCCGGGCTGGGTCGTGGTGATCGAACACACCCAGTCCAACGGCAGCAAGCTGTATACGCAATACGGGCATCTGAACGCGCCCAGCGTCGTGGTCGGCCAGATCGTCAACCGCGGCGCCCCGATCGGGACAGTCATCAACTGGCCCGGCGACACCGGCAACACGCATCTGCATTTTGAAGTGCGCAACTTCGGCACCTGGTCCGGCGGCGGCTGCCAGGGGCTGGGCTATGCACCGGCGGGATCCACGCCCGACCAGCACGGCTACCGCAATCCCATCGTCGAATACTTCCAGCGCCGGCCGGCCTATCCGGGCCAGGTCGTGGCCAATGTCGCGCAGAACGTGCGCGCGACGCCGAATCGCAGCAGCGGTGCGGTGATCGCGAGCGTGGCGGCGAACACGCCGCTGGTCGCCGACAGCGCGGTCGCCGACCAGGGCGGCGGCAAGGAGTGGTGGCATCGGGTCCGATATTCCGGCAATCAGTGGGGCTATGTGCCGGCCTACTGGAACGAAGGCTGGGGCGGCAACATCACCTCGACTGACTACCTGCGCTATCCCGGCCCGGTGGAACTGGCGGATGCGGTAGGCAGCGACGGCGAGCTCTACGTCTTCGCGCGCCGCAGCGATGGCGCCACCTGGCTGCGCCGCCGCACGTCGGCCGGCAGTTGGAACGGCTGGCTGTCGCTCGACGGCAATGCCACGGCGCAGCCGGTCGCGGCGGTCAACAGCGACGGCCGCGTGCAGGTGTTCGCGCGCGGGACCGACAGCCAGATCTGGACGCGGCGGCAGATCAGCGCCGGTTCGGCGCAGTGGGACGCATGGGCACTGGTCGGCGGCGACGCGACCTCAGCCCCGGCCGTGGTGCGCAACATCGACGGCCGCCTGCAGGTTTTCGTGCGCGGAGCCAACGGCGGCTTGCGCAGCCGCCTCCAGTCCTCCGCCGGGGGCAGCTGGAACGCGTGGATCGATCACGGCGGCACCCTGCACTGGGGACCGGCCGCGGCGCTCAACAGCGACGGTCGCGTCGCCGTGTTCGTGGGCGGTCAGAGCAATGATCTGTTCCAGATCGTGCAGGCCCAGGCCGGCGGCGCCTTCGGCAGCTTCCAGGCACTCGGCGGCAGCATCAACTCGCATCCGTCCGTGGTGCGCAACAACGACGGGCGGCTGGAAGTGTTCGTGCGCGGCGCCACCCAGGATCTGCGCCATATCCGCCAGAACAGCGCCGGCGGCAGTTTCGGCGCCTGGCAATCCCGCGGCGGCGTGCTGACGGCGCATCCGCATGCGGCCGTGCACGCGGACGGCCGCGTCGAGGTGTTCGCCCGTGGCGGCGAGGGCCAGCTCGCGCATATCTACCAGACCTCGGCCGCCGGCGCCTGGGCGAGCTGGGGCAATCTCAACGGCTATCTCACCTCCGGCGTCATCGCCGCGCGCCAGGACAACGCGGTGCAGATCGTGCTGCTGGGCACGAACGGCGAGCTGTTCCATCGCGGCGAGACCACGCCGGGCGCCTGGTCGAACTGGCTGTCGCTGGGCAACGGCTTCGCCGCGTACTGACCGCGGTTCCACGCGGCCCGCCATGGCGCGGGCCGCCTTTCATCCTGCGAGGACACACCATGAAACGCTTCCGCACCGCGGCCAGCCTGGCCGTGCTGATCCTGCCTTGTCTGGTTTCCACGGGCGCCTCGGCGCAGATCAAAGGCGCCAACTGGCTGCGCACCGATCACACCTACAGCAATGTGCCGTCGACGGATCCGCGCCGCGTCGGCTGGAACCTCGAATTCGCGCGCGACGCGCCGTCCATGAGCAGTTGGCCAGCCAACTACAACACGCTGTGGAGCCAGTACGGCATCCGCACCCTGTTCCGCATCGGCTACGACGCCAAGCCGACGGCGGCGGAAAAGGCGCTGCTCAACGCAGCCACTTTCACCAACTGCAGCGGCATCAACGGCCTGATGAGCGCACTGGATGCCGAGGCCGCCAACGCGAACTCTGCCAACGCCGCCGCGGTCGGCGGCTACCTGCTCGGCAACGAGCCGAACCTGGCCGAGGAATGGGGCATCGGCGGCCGCGCCTACGGGCGCATCTACCAGTGCTATATGACGCGCTGGAATGCCGGCGCGCTGGGCGCGCGCAACCTGTTCGCATCCGGCCCGGGTGGGTGCTTCGACGGTACCTGTCCGACCTTCTACTCCGACATGTTCGCCGCCATGGGCACGACCATCGACGGCTTCGCCATCCATGCCTACGGTCAGACGGACACGTCGTTCGACGGCGATTTCCGCTGGCAGCTCAGCGCCATCAACAGCGCAAGCAACACCAGCGTGCGCAACAAGCCGGTCTACATCACCGAGTTCAATGCCGGCGCCAGCGAAAACAACCCGCTGCCGGTCGCGCCGAGCGCTGCCTATTTCAACGGCGTGATGACAAAGGTGCGCGATTTCAACGCGGCCAACGGCGGCCAGATCAGAGCGGTGATGTACTTCGTCGATTCCCCGTCACCGTGGATCCGCGGCGGCCAGCAATGCCACCCCACCGTGGCGCCGTCGCAGGACGGATGGTGGAGAAGTTCACTGTGCTACAACGGAACCTGGCGCCAGTACTGGCTGGAGTCGCAGCCGTCGGTCGTGCTGCCGGCGCGCAACGCGAGCGTGAGCTATTCGGGCATTCCGTCGTTCATGATGCCGGGCGAAATCCGCCGCTTCACCGCGACCGTCACCAACACCGGCGCGGAGACATGGACCGGCTCCGGCTCGGCCAACTGGTATCGCTTCGGCGCGGTCGGCGCCAACGGGTTCATGTTCTCGGCGTTCACCGGCTGCGGCGGCTACGGCAACAGCGTGCTGGATGCGCGCGTGTATACCTGCGGCAACGTGGGCAACAACGCGACGACGACGTATCCGGTCGATGCGCGCGCACCGACCTCCGGATCCAACGCGACCTTCCAGGGCCGCATGGTGCGCGACGGCATCGAGTGGTTCGGCAATTCGCCTCAGCAGTCGGTGGCCCTGGGCCAGGCCTCCTGCGGCACGGCGCTGACCCAGTGCATGCTCGGTGCGCGCACTGACATCCTGCCGTTCTTCCAGAGCAGCGGCTGGAACACCGCCTGCTGGAACCGCGACGCGATCGTCGCCAACTGGTGCGGTCTGGATGCCGCGGGCTGCAACGCCCTGCGCAACGGCATCTGCGCGACCTACAACAACAGCTGCCGCTGCTCGGGCGGCATCCACCTCGGCGGCGCCACCATCGATGCCAATGGCACGTACTGCGGCTACCAGGTCTGCGGTACCAACCGCCAGATCTACAGCTGCAGCACCGGTAACAGCTGGACCGGCACGGGACGCAGCTGTAACTGAGCCTGCATCCGACTGGACGCTGCTCACGTCCGTGAGTCCACCTGACGCCCTCCGCCTGATGGGGAGGGCGTCAGGTCATTCCGGGCAACGCGCCTCCCGTGTCCTCATGCGGCGGATGCCGCCGGTGACCGGCAAGTGATCGCCCGTGCTGCGCGTCGCCGGCTCCGTCATTGCGCACGGAAGTCCACCTTGCAACATCTTCAAATAGGAAATAACGGACTATTTGATGTATGGCTTATTTCGCACGGCATTCGACTGGTCGGGCATGCGGAAACTCAGCCGGCGAGCGCAGCCCCGAGAAACCGCCGCGTCGCCTCATCCGCTTCGACGGTCGCACCCAGCCTGGCCTGAGTCACCTTCTTCACCGCCGCGAACACATGCGCGAGCGATTCACTCAGCACCGCCTCGGCCGACTGCGTCGCATCGACGCGCACGGCCTCGTCGATGCGGAGAAAGATCCCGCGGCAGCGCGTGAGGTTGGCTTCGTTCTCGAAGGCATTCGCACGATCGCCACGGGCGGCGATTCGCGACAGTCCGATCTCGGGTGGGAGATCCAATAGCAACAGCAGATCCGGCTTCGGCGCGAAGGCTTCGTTCTGCGCGAGGATCCCGGCGGAATCCAGCCCGGCGGCGCCCTGGTACGCGGCGTTGGAGAAATAGTAGCGGTCGAGAATCACGACGCGCCCTGCGTCCAACGCCGGGCGAAGCAGTTGCTCCACATGCTCACGACGGTCCGCGACAAAAAGTTTCAGTTCGTCTTCCGCCGACAGCCGGCCTGTCGTTGCGCTCTGGCGCAGGGCCGTGCCGTGCGGGCCGTTGGTCGGCTCCTTCGTCAGCAGCGGCTCGATACCGAGCTTGTTAAGCTCATCGGCCAGACCGCGGGCAAGGGTGCTTTTGCCTGCACCGTCAATGCCTTCGATCGCAATCAGGAGACCGCCTTGAATGGTGCGCACTGGAACTCCGAGCCGTCGAACCGGCGCAGTGTAAGGCAGGCACGGGAAGATTCCGAGCGGCGGATACCGGCGCGTGACGATCGCGGCGGTCGCAGGCTGATGCTACCTGACGGCAACCGCACGGCTGTCCGGGTTATGGCCGGCGCAATAGGGCGGAAAACGGTCGAGCCCGATGAGCACGCCGCTCACCACTCGGCCGTGCTGCGGGCCTGGCGAAGCTCCCATTGCTTTAGTGACAAGTAAACCTATAAACAAAAACGCAGGAATAATGCACGTGTCCTCGCAGGCCCTGCTCCGCGCAAAAGACAAAGGCCCCGACGCAGCGGGGCCTTTGTATGGAACGACGCGATGCAACGCGCTTACAGCACCGGCGATACCGCCGAGGCCTGGGCGCCCTTCGGGCCTTCGCTGACGACGAAACTCACGCGCTGGCCTTCCTGCAAGGTGCGGAAGCCCTTGGCCGAGATCGCCGAGAAATGCACGAATACATCGGAGCCGCCGCCTTCGGGCGCGATGAATCCGAAACCCTTGGCGTCGTTGAACCACTTTACCGTACCGAACTGCATGACTTCCCCTCGAACGTAGCTGGACGAATGCGCGGCAGACTTCTCCCCCGAGCCGAATACGCCGCGCGTGTACGAGTATACTCAGCCGGTCTGAAAGTGCGAGCGCATGAATGCTGTCGTGTGTGAGCCGCGTCACGCGGCGAGCGACGGAATACACCCGGCATCCGCACACAACGGCAACACGGCGGCCTGAAGCTCGCCGCCGCGGAACCGCGTCGCTACTTCGCGAGCAGTGCCGTCACGATGCGCGGCACCAGCGCCGTGGCATCGCGCAGGTTGGCGAAGATTTCGTCGAGGCTGATCTCGGCTTCGTTGCCGCAGCCGGCGGCCCAGTTCGCGATCAGCGCGACGCAGGCATAGTCGAGTTCGAGTTCGCGTGCGAGCGCAGCCTCGGGCATGCCGGTCATGCCGACGAGATCGCAGCCGTCGCGACGCAGGCGCGCGATCTCGGCGCGCGTTTCCAGGCGTGGGCCTTGCGTGGCGCCGTAGCAGCCGCCGTCGACGACGGCCACGCCGGCGCTCGCGGCCGCGGTCAGCAGCGACTGGCGCAGGCTCGCCGTATAGGGCTCGCTGAAGTCGATGTGCTTGACCTCGGCGCCGTCGGCATCGCAGAAACTCGTGATGCGTCCGTGGGTGTAGTCGATGACCTGATCGGGTATCGCGACCACGCGCGGACCCATGTCGTCGCGGATGCCGCCGACGGCGTTGACGCCGATCACGCGACGCGCACCCAGGCTGTGCAGCGCCCAGAGATTGGCGCGGTAGTTCACCCGGTGCGGCGGCACGCTGTGGCCTTCGCCGTGGCGTGCGAGAAAGGCGACCGGCCGACCGCCGATCTCGCCGCAGACGACGGGCGCGGAGGCGGCGCCATAGGGCGTATCCACGCTGAGCCGCGTGACATTTTCCAATCCGGGAAACTGATACAGCCCGGTGCCGCCGACGATGGCCAGATCCAGTGCCATGACTTCCCTCAGATCGCGTAGATGGCGGGCAGGTTGCGGCCCTGTTCGTAGAAATCCATGCCGTGGCCGAACACGTAGCGGTCCGGCACTTCGACGCCGCAGTAGTCGGCATCGACGCCGGGCACGCAGCGGCCGTGGCGCTTGGCGCAGAGCACGGCGACGATGACGCGGCGCGCGCCGCGGTCGAGGCAGAAATCGCGAATGGCCTTGAGCGTCTTGCCTTCGTCGAGGATATCGTCGGCCAGCACGACCGTGCGCCCGGCCAGCACTGCCGCGGGCTGGCGCAGCCAGTGCAGTTCCGAGCCGCTGGTAGCGCCGCGATAGCGCGTGGCGTGGATGTAGTCGAATTCCATGTCGCTCTTCATGGCCAGCGCAAGCTTGGCCGCGAACAGCATGCCGCCGTGCATGACGGTCGCAAACACGACGTGTTCGCCGGCGATGGCGGCATCGATCTCGGCGCCCATCTTCACGATGGCGGCATCGAGCACGGGCAGATCGTGAATCAGGTCGGCTTTGGCCAACGCGTCGGACAGGCTGGGTCGGGTCATGGTTTCACTCAGGCGGTGACATCGAGCGCGGCGAGGCGCTCGATGAAGCGGGTGCGTTGCGGATTGTCGACCAGCGACTGCCAAGTCGACGCAATCATGCCGCGCAGGGTGGCGATACGTTCGGGCGCGCAGGGCGCGCGGCCGCGCACCGCGGCAATGGATTCGGCGACCAGGGTCGGGCTGCAGACCAGGACCAGATCGCAGCCGGCGGACAGGTGCGCGTCGATGCGCGCGGCCACGCCGCCGGCGGATTCCGCCGCGGCCATGCCGATGTCATCGGAAAACACCACGCCGCGGAAACCCATGTCGGCACGCAGGATGTCTTCGATCCACACGCGTGAATAGCCCGCGGGCACCGCGTCGACGGCCGGATAGGTCACATGCGCGAGCATCACCGCTTCGGCGCCAGCGTCGATGCCGTCGGCGAAGGCGGCCAGGTCGGTCTCGCGCAGTTCGTCCAGCGTGCGCGTGTCGGTGGCCGCATCGAAATGCGTGTCTTCGAGCACCGAGCCATGGCCCGGGAAATGTTTCAGCGTCGCGGCCATGCCACCCAGGTGCATGCCGCGCAGGTAGGCCTGGCCCAGTTCCGACACCACGCGCACGTCGTCATGGAAGGCGCGCTCCCCGATCGCACGGTTGCCGCGCTTGAGGTCGACGACCGGTGCGAAACTGATGTCGATGTCGAGGGCGCGCATCTCGCTCGCCATGACCCAGGCATGTTCTTCGGCCAGGGCCACCGCGTGTGCCGGATCGATGTCGTAGATCTCGCCGAGCCGGGCCAGCGCCGGCAGGCGTGTGAAGCCTTCGCGGAAGCGTTGCACCGGTCCGCCTTCCTGATCGACGCAGAGCAGGAATTCATCGCTGCGCAGCACGCGGATGTCGTCGATGAGCGCGGTCACCTGCTCGCGCGACGCGAAGTTGCGGCTGAACAGGATGACGCCGCTGACTTCCGGCGCGCTGATCCAGTCGCGCTCGGCGGCGGCGAGTTCCTTGCCTGCGATTCCGATTACCAGCATTCAGTCGAGTCCTTCCCGCTCGGCCGCGGTCCAGGCCGAGTACGGATGTGCGATGAGATTGAGATTGTAGTAGCGCGGCAGGCCGCTGACTTCCTGTCCGAGCCAGTCGGGCCGTTCATACGCTTCGTCGATCGAATCCAGTTCCAGCTCGGCCACGACGAGGCCGTCGTTGGCACCGAAGAACTCGTCAATCTCGAACTCGTGGTTTGCGTGCGCGACGTAATGGCGGATCTTCTCGACGACGCCGTCGCACAGGCGCGCGAGCATCGCTTCGGCATCCGCGAGCGGCACTTCGTATTCGTATTCCTGGCGTGCGAGGCCGAGGTTCGAGGACTTGATGTTGAGCCAGGCCTGATCGCCGCCGATGCGCACGCGCACCGAGCTGCGCGCCGCGCCGCTGGTGACCGCGGCAGCGCTGACCAGATAGCCCTGCACCAGGCGCTGCGAGCGCGATACCTGGGAACGCCAGGCGTCCGAGGCGAGCAGGAACTTGCGTTCGATTTCGATACCCATGCAGTGGCTTCCGTCTTCAGCGTTCGAACAGCGCGATCGATTCCACGTGCGCCGTGTGCGGGAACATGTCCATCACGCCGGCGGCCCTGAGCTTGAAGCCATGCTTTTCCACGAGGATTCCCGCGTCGCGCGCGAGCGATGCCGGATGGCAGGACACGTAGACGATGCGATCGCAGCCTTTCTTCGGCAGATAGTCGAACACGGCCTGGGCGCCGGAGCGCGGCGGGTCGAGCAGGATACGGTCGAAGCGCTGCCGCGCCCAGGGCGTGTCGCGCTGGTCGTCGAGCAGGTTCGCGACGTGGTATTCGACGTTGGCTATGCCATTGCGCGCCGCGTTTTCCTTGGCGCGCTGGACCAGTCCGTGCTCGCCTTCGACGCCGACGACATGCGCACAGCGCCGCGCCAGAGGAAAGGTGAAATTGCCAAGGCCACAGAACAGGTCGAGCACGCGGTCTTCGGGCTTGGGATCGAGCAGATCGAGCGCATGCGCGATCATGGCTTCGTTCATCGCCGAATTGACCTGGATGAAATCGAGCGGACGGAATTCGAGTTCGACGTCGGCCGCGGCGATGCGGAACGCGAGGCGCGGGTTTTCCGGCCACAGCGGATGCACGCTGTCGTTGCCGCCGGGCTGCAGGTAGATCGCCAGCGCATGCTGCTGGCCGAACGCGACCAGCGCGGCACGGTCGCTGTCGGACAGTGGCTGCAGGTGACGGAAGATCAGCGCGGTGGTGTCGTCGCCTGCGGCGATTTCGATCTGCGCGATCTCACGCACGGCCTGCAGGCTGCCGACCAGTGCTGCGAGCGCCTCGATGCGTTCGCCGACGGCCGGCGTGAGCACTTCGCAGCGCGTGAGGTCGGCGACGTAGCGGCCGTTGTCCTCACGGAAGCCGACCAGCGCCTTGCCCTTCTTGTCGACGTATTTGACCGAGAGACGGCCCTTGCGCCGGTAGCCCCAGACCGCCGAGGTCAGCGGCGCGAGCCAGCGCTTCGGCTCGACATGCCCGATACGCTCGAAGTTTTCAGCGAGCACGCGCTGCTTGGCGGCGATCTGCGCGGCCGGCGCCAGATGCTGCAGTGCGCAGCCGCCACAGACGCCGAAATGCGGACAGCGCGGGTCAACGCGATCCGGCGATGCCTGCAGCACGCTCTCGACCTGGGCGTCGTCGTAGTGGCGGTGGCGCTGCACGATGCGCGCGATCACCTTCTCGCCGCTCAGGGCGCCGCGCACGAAGACGGCCTTGCCCTCGTGGCGGGCGACGCCGCGGCCGTCATGGGACAGGTTGGTGACATCCAGTTCGAGCGTGATCGGTGCTTTCATGACGACAACGCCCGGGATGCGGACATCCCGGGCGCCTGAAACTCCAATGATGATGGGCTGGCGGGCGTCAGCGTTGCTTCCAGGCGCCCGAGGCGTCCTGATAATACCAGCCGGCGCGGGCCTGCTGGACCCACTGCGCGGCGAAGGTGCTCTGGATCTGCGCTTCCCATTCGGGATGGCCGTTGGCGCGGGCGATTTCGCTGTAGACCGCCTTGCGATCGCGATTTTCCTCGGCCACGGCCTGGTTGAGCCCGCTGCGTTCGGCCAGCGGCACGGCAGCCGCATCGCGCACCGCGACGAGGCCGTCGCGGGTCAGGCCGATACTGCCGGCGGCCAGGGCCTTGGTCAGCACACTGTCGAAGCGCTGCTTCATGCGCGCCTGGATATCACGCACGGCCGGCGTCTGGATGTTGAGATCGGGTTCTGCCGCCTGCGCGGACCCGATGAAGAAATCGAGCAGCCCTGCCTGCGGCGGACGCGGCGGCGGTTTGATCTCGGCGTCCTTCGCCGCCTCGCCGATCACGGTGCCTATGAACTGCTCGGCGGCTTTTTCCGCGGCGGCGGCGGGGAAATACACGTTGATCGTGACGCAGGCCGACAACAGCACCAGCGACAGGCTCAACAGCATGGTACGGAGATGGCGCATGAGGTACTCCTGGTATCAGTTGATGACGGGTTTGGTGCCGCTGGCGGCCGCCTTGAGACGTTCGACGAGCACGGACCAGTCCACTTCGGACTGATGACCGACGATCTGGATGCGCGGCAGACCCCGCCCTTCGACCAGAGTGTAGCGGGCGCCGTCCGCATCCAGCCCACGCATGTGGCAGACCGCGTTCTGCAGTCGGCAGCCCAGACCCAGCCGGGCGTAGCCGAAGGTGTCGAAGAGCTTGAGCACGCTGGCCTGAATGCCGGCCGCGATTCCACCGCCACCGACCGAGGAAATGGTGTTCACGGCCCGCTGGCTGATGCGGCCTCCGTCGAGCGCCTGCAGTTGCGCATCGAACGCGACGGGCTGCCAGTCGACCAGGCGCAGGGCACGCACGTAGCCGGACAGACGGCCGGTGATACCGCCAATGTCGAATGTGCCGGTCAGCAGGCTCAGGTCGAGCTGCTCGAAGGCGATGTCGGCCGACAATGAGGGCAGCACGCCGAACGGACGTTCCAGCGCAAGGCCAGTCACGTTCAGTGTGCCGTCGAAAACGTTGAGCATGAGGCCGCCGGTCAGTTCGAGGCGTTGGTCCGCATAGCGAAGTTCCGGCACCGCACCGCCGAGCTTGCCGCCGAAACGCGGCCATCCCAGCGCCTGGCTCAGCGCCGCCAGGTCGACGCCGCGCAGGGCGAGGCCGGCCTGCAGGCGTTCACCGCTGGCCGCAGTCGGATGCAGGTCGAGCCGTTCCAGATCGAGACTGCCGCCGAGCAGCGGAATCTGCGTGCGCTGCGACAAGGTCAGCGCGCCGTCGTGGCTGTGCCACTGCGTGCGCGCGGCGCCGAGCGGCAGCGAATGGACCGTGGCCGATTGCCAGGCCAGCTGGCCCGGCGGCGCGGTGCCGGTGCGGCGCCATTCGAGTTCGCCGGCCAGGCCTTTGATGCCGATTCCGCGTTTGGCTTCGTCGAGATCGACGCCGTCGAGCCGCGCCGCGGCGCTGGCAATTCCGCCGGCGTCGAACTGGGCACGCGCGGTCACGCGGCCGCGGCTGGCCAGTTCGCTCCACCCGGCCAGCGCGAGCAGGCTGCCGAGATAGCGCTGCTGCGCCTGCGGCAGCACGGCCACGAGCGAATCGACGTGCAATTCCCGCAGCGGCAGGTCGTCGGCGGGCGCAACCAGCGCCGAAGCCTTGAGTTCGAGCACGCCCGGATCGTCGTAGACCACATCGCTGAAGCGGTAGGCGTCGCGCTCCGGCGAAAGCTGGAAGTCCAGGCGCGTGCCGTGGTCGGCGAAAGCCACGTGCAGACCACCCTGCAGCAGCTCACCGCCGCCGATCTGGCCGCGATGGTGCAGGCGCCAGGGTGTCGTGGCGGTGACATCGAGCTTACCGGCCAGACTCAGGTGCGCCGCAGCGCTGCGGCCGTCCTGGGTGTCGAAACCGAGATCGCGCAGGCTGTAGTCGAGCTGCAGCGGGGCCGTAGCCGATGGCGGCAATTCCGCATCGACCGCGAGTTGGCCTTCGATGCGGCTCAATGCAGGCCAGGATGCACGCAGCAGGTCACTGAGCCAGTCCAGCGGCAGCTGACGCAGCTGCAGCTGCCAGCGCGCCCCGGCATCGTCACCCTGCTGGCTGAGGGTCAGGCGCGCCGGCGCGCGGTTGAGCTGAAGGTTCAGGCGTCCATGTTCCAGCGTGGCGATGAAACCCGCCTCGACGGGCTTGGCCGCCGCCGCGACACGCAACCGCGCCTGGCCGGCGCAGCGCCAGCTGTCCGCCTCGGGTTCCAGCGGACAGTGCGCATGCAGTTCGGACAATTGCAGATCGAACTCGGGCCACAGCAGTTGGGCCGCTCGGAGCTGCAGGTCATGGCCGCCTTCGGCGCCAGAACCAATATCAACTTCTATATTTTTTACACTAATGCCATAAGCCTGCAGCGAATCCGCCGCGGCATGCAGACCAGCCGCGCGCCCCTGGGCGCAGAAAACAATAGCGAGCACAATGCAGGTGGCAAGAAGACGATAGGACATGCGCGGCGACCGGAAAGAGGTGCCGATTGTGGCCAGCGCGGGCTGAACGGGGAAGAGGCATGGAGCTGTTGATCGCCGACGACAACACGCTGAGCCTGCGCTTTCTCGCCGACGCAGCGGCTCTGCTCGGCCATCGCTGCGATATCGCCGGCGACGGCCTGACCGCGCTGGCGCTGGCACGCTCGCGACGCTACGACCTGTTGCTGCTCGACGTTCGCATGCCGGGACTGGACGGCCCGATGGTGCTGCAGCGCCTGCGCGCCGACGAATCGGCCGCCTCGCGCTCGAGCGCGGCACTGGCGACCACGGCCGCAAACCTGGCGGAACACGAACGTCCGCTGCGTGCGCAGGGATTCGCCGCGGTGCTGGCCAAGCCGGTCGACCTGGCCGGCCTGCAGCGCGCATTGCAGGCGGCCGCGGGAAACCCTGGCATGGTCGCCGAGCCCGTGGCCGCGTATGCGGAACTGCCGCTGCTGGACGACACCGCGGCCTGTCGCAGTCTCGGCAGCAGCGAGAGTGTGAGGGCACTTCGCCAGTTGTTTCTGGGCGAACTCGACAGCCTGCCGCAGGAACTGGATATCTGTCTCGCGCTGCAGGACGTCGCCGGACTGCGCGAACGCCTGCATCGTCTCTGCGCGTCGGCCGGGTTCTGCGGCGCGGCGCAGCTGGAACATGCCTGTCGGCGCCTGCGCAGCCGGCTCGCCGATGCGGACACCTTACGCGCAGACGATCTGGCCGAACTACGCGCAGCTGCCGAGGCGACGCGACAGCGTCTCATCGGCAGCTAGCCTGTCGTACCCGCAGAACCGCCGGCCAGCACATTCCAGGAGCGCAGGCTGCCGCCGCCGAGCTGGTGCACGATCAAGGCGCGCATCAGGCGGCGCAGGCTGGTGAGATCCTCGGCATCGGGCATGCGGTCGTCGGCCAGCGCCAGCAGCGCACTGCCGCGCAGGCGCAGCACGTTGGGCTGCAACGCATACGGCACGGCACCGTGTTCGGGAATGTAGATGTACTCGCGCTCCGGATCGATCGCTTCACCGCTGTCGGCCTCGCTGTCGCAGACCAGGCCATAGCCGGTCTCGGCCAGCAGGTCGCGCTCGAAGCGACGCAGTTGCCAGGCCCGCGCCGGCGAGGTCGCGAGACGAGCCAGCGTGCTCTCGTAGGCATCGAACAGATCCGGCAGCGCGTCATGGCGAGGCAGTAGACGCATGGCCAGTTCGTTGACGTAGATCGCGCAGACGAGCGCCTCGCCGACGAACCGCGGCGGCTGACCGCGCGCGTCGAGCCCGGTCAGCGTGACCAGCTCCCCCTGCCCGCTCCAGCCAAGGCTCAGCGGCACGAGCGGCTGCAGCAGCGCGCGCGGCTGGCGTGGCTTCTCTTTCCGCACGCCTCGCGCGACGAGGCCGATACGGCCGTGCTCTCGGCTCCAGGCTTCGAGCAGCAGGCTGGTTTCGCGATAAGGCCGCGCATGCAATATCCAGCCGGCCTGTTCCTCGATGCGCATGATCAGAACCTGGATTCACGCAACCGGATGCCGCGGTAACGCCTGGCAGCCCTCGCCGCTCAGCCCTCGTAGCCGAAGCGCTTGACCGCCGCTTCGTCATCGGACCAGTTTTCACGCACGCGAACCCAGAGCTTCAGGAACACGCGCCGGTCGAACAGCCTTTCCATCGCCAGGCGCGCGGCCGTGCCGACTTCCTTCAGGCGCGAACCCGAGGCGCCAATGACGATCGCTTTCTGGCTCGTCCGCTCGACCCAGATGACGGCGCCGATTTCGGTCATGCCATCCTCGCGTTCGCCGAATTGTTCGATCTCCACCGTGCAGGAATACGGCAGCTCCTGTCCGAGCTGTCGCATCAACTGTTCGCGCACGAGCTCGGCGGCCAGGAAGCGCTCGCTGCGATCGGTTACCTCGTCTTCGCCATAGACCGGCGGCGCTTCCGGCAGGCGCGAGACGATTTCGCTTTCCAGTACCTTCAGTCCGTCGGCACGACGCGCCGAAACGAGCAGCACGGCCGCATAGCTGCGCTCGCCCGTGACTTGCGCAATGAACGGCAACAGCAGTTCGCGATTCTTGATCGTATCGACCTTGTTGATCGCCAGCAGCACGGGCTTGCCCGCCGCCTGGAGCGCACGCCAGACACGCTCGTCCTCATCGTTCCAGCGCCCCGCCTCGATGACGTGCACGAGCACGTCGACCTCGTCGATGGCGCCTCGCGCGGCACGGTTGAGCTGGCGATTGATGGCGCGCTTGGCATCGGAATGCATGCCCGGCGTGTCGACGAACAGGATCTGCGCGTCGGGCCGCGTGGCGATGCCCAGGATGCGATGCCGCGTGGTCTGCGGCTTGGGGCTGACGATGCTGACGCGGAAACCGACCAGCGCGTTCTGCAGCGTGGATTTGCCCACGTTCGGCCGCCCCAGCAAGGCGACCAGGCCGCAGCGGTGGGCCGCCGCGGTGGGATTCTCAACGTTCATTCGCGATTTGTTCCTTGATCAGTTCCAGCGCCGAACTCGCGGCAAGTTGCTCGGCGGCGCGCCGGCTCGAGCCCCGGCCCGGCACCCGCAGCGCCGGCCGTTCCACGATACAGGCCACGTCGAACACTTTGGCATGGTCGTCACCGCTGCTGGTCACGAGTTCGTAGACCGGCAACGACAATCCGCGCGCCTGCAGCAGTTCCTGCAAGCGCGTCTTGGCATCTTTTTCGGGCGCGCGCAGCTGCGCGGCACGCTCGGCGAACAGCTGCCGCACGCAGGTGCGGCACGCCTCCCAGCCGGCGTCGAGGTAGACCGCCGCGACCAGCGCTTCGAACGCGTCGGCGAGGATCGATTCGCGCCGATGCCCGCCGCTCTTGAGCTCGCCCTGCCCAAGGCGCAGCAGATCGCCGAGCGCGAGCGCGCGAGCGACTTCCGCCAGCGCTGCACCGCTGACGAGTTGCGCGCGCATGCGCGTCAGATCGCCCTCATCGGCACGCGCATGCAGCTCGAACAGCAACTCGGCCACGAGCATGCCGACCAGCGAATCGCCGAGAAACTCGAGGCGCTCGTTGTTGGGTTTACCCGCGCTGCGGTGCGTCAGCGCCTGCTGGTACAGCGCGGGATCGCGGAATTCATGCGGAAAACGGAGCTTGGTCAAGCGTTTCAACGAGCCCGGACGGAACAGCGGAAAAAGACGGCCGGCTCTGTCCGCGAGAACGTCCCGACAGTCGCTTGCAAGACGATGTCCGCCAACCCGCCGGAGCCGTCGCGCTTAGTCGACTGCCGCACCGGTGCCAGAGAGATTGACCGTCTTGTCGAAACTGACAAGCAGGTCCACGTTGTAGATGAAGTCGATGCGCTTGTCGTAGAAGATCCGCAGGCTGGCCGCGCCGCTCTGCTTTTTCAGTTGAATGTTCTGCGGTGGGATCACGGAATCGTCTACGTACTGGATGTCGAACTTGACGTTGAGCATCTGACGGATTTCGCTGATGTCCTTGCTACCGATGCCGGGCTCCGTCTGCAGCTGGTTCATGGACTTCACGACACCCATGTATTCAGAGTACACCGGCACCAGTTTCATCGCGGCATAGGCGAAGAAGCCGACGATGCACATCACGAAGATGAAACCGACAAACGTGATACCGCGCTGCGACTGCTTCATGGCCAAGCCCTCTGTTATTTGATCAAGGTGCCGAGACGACCGAACTCGATGATGCCGTTTTCCCACCCACGCCAGCTCATCCAGATCACGAAGGCCTTGCCGACGAGATTTTCCTCGGGCACGAAGCCCCAGACGCGGCTGTCCGAACTGCGATCCCGATTATCCCCCATGACGAAATAATGCCCGGCGGGAACGTGTACCGTAAAGTCCGGCCCAACCTGGCCGCCCGGCACCGTGATGATCTGGTGCTGGACCGTATCCAGTTGTTCGACAAAGGATTCGGCACTGCCGCGCGCGAGCTCGCGCGACTCCGCGTCGGTGCCCGCGTACGCGCCGCGGTTTTCCTGCGGCATTTCTTTACCGTTGATGTAAAGCTTCTTGTTGCGATAGGTGACGTCGTCGCCCGGCTTGCCGATGACACGCTTGATGTAATCCTGGGTCGGGTCCTTCGGGAAACGGAACACGACCACGTCGCCGCGCTCGGGCTCGCCGACCTCGATGATCTTCTTGTCCAAAACCGGCAGGCGGATGCCATAGGCGAACTTGTTGACTAGGATGAAGTCGCCGACCAGCAAGGTGGGCATCATCGAACCCGACGGAATACGGAACGGCTCCGCCAGGAACGAGCGGAACAGCAGCACGATCAGGATGACAGGAAAGAAGGAGCGCGAGTACTCGACCAGAACAGGTTCGCGCGGCGCTTCGCCCGGTGGCATCTCGGCCGCACGGTGCTTTGCAAAAAACCAATGGTCTATGGCCCAGATCACGCCGGTCAGGAAGGTCAGCCCTACCAGGATGGCGGCAAAGTCAAAGTGCATTCGCGTTCCTCAGCCTCGATGGTACGACGTACGGTTCAAGCGCGCGCCCGACGGCACGGGCAGCATTATTTGTCCATCTGCAGCACGGCAAGGAAGGCTTCCTGCGGGATATCCACGCTGCCGACCTGCTTCATGCGCTTCTTGCCTTCTTTCTGCTTTTCCAGGAGCTTGCGCTTGCGCGATACGTCGCCGCCGTAGCACTTCGCGAGCACGTTCTTGCGCAGGGCCTTGACGGTCGAACGCGCGATGACCTGCGAACCGACCGCCGCCTGGATAGCGACGTCGAACTGCTGCCGCGGGATCAGTTCCTTCATCTTCTCGGTCAACTCGCGGCCTTTGCGGTCGGCGGCGGCGCGATGCACGATGAGGCTGAGGGCATCGACGCGATCGCCGTTGATCAGTACGTCAAGGCGCACGAACGGGCCGGCGCGGAATTCATGGAAGTGATAGTCCATCGACGCATAGCCGCGCGACACCGACTTGAGCTTGTCGAAGAAATCGAGCACCACTTCGGCCAGCGGCAGCTCGTAGCTGATGCGCACCTGGGTCGAAACGTAGTTGATGCTGCGCTGGATGCCGCGCTTTTCCTCGCACAGGCCAATCACATTGCCGATGTAGTCCGGCGGTGTGAGGATGTCGGCGATGATGATGGGCTCGCGTACTTCCTCGATGTACTGAGGCGGCGGCAGCTTGGCGGGATTGTCCAGCGCGAGCGTGCTGCCATCGGTCTGCAGCACTTCGTAGACTACGGTCGGCGCCGTCGAAATCAGATCGAGGTCGTATTCACGTTCCAGCCGCTCCTGGATGATGTCCATGTGCAGCAGGCCGAGGAAGCCGCAGCGGAAACCGAAGCCCATGGCCTCGGAGCTTTCCGGTTCGAAATTCAGCGCCGCATCATTGAGCTTGAGCTTGTCCAGCGCTTCGCGCAGCGCCGGGAAATCGTCGGCCGCGGTCGGGAACAGGCCAGCGAACACGCGCGACTGCATCTTCTGGAAACCCGGCAGCGGCGATGGCGCGGGGTCGGCGTTCAAGGTCAGCGTGTCGCCGACGGGCGCGCCGTGCACGTCCTTGATCGAGGCGTTGATCCAGCCCACCTCGCCCGCGTTGAGACGATCCTTGACCTTGCGCTTGGGCGTGAATACGCCGACCTGGTCGACTTCGTGCCAGCGACCGGTGGACATGACCAGGATCTTGTCCTTGGGCTTGATCTGTCCCTGCATGACGCGCACCAGCGACACTACGCCGAGGTAGTTGTCGAACCAGGAATCGATGATCAGCGCCTGCAGCTTGTCGGTATCGCGCGGCTTCGGCGGCGGGATGCGCGCGATGATGGCCTCGAGTACGGCTTCGATGTTCTGGCCGGTCTTGGCACTGATCGGAATCGCGTCTTCGGCATCGATACCGATCACCGCTTCGATCTCGCTCTTGGCGCGCTCGATGTCCGCCGTCGGCAAGTCGATCTTGTTCAGTACCGGAATGACTTCCAGTCCCTGTTCGATGGCGGTGTAGCAATTGGCGACGGACTGCGCTTCCACGCCTTGCGCCGCATCGACGACGAGCAGTGCGCCTTCGCAGGCGGCCAGTGAGCGGCTCACCTCATAGCTGAAATCGACATGGCCGGGCGTGTCGATGAAATTTAGCTGGTAGACCTTACCGTCGCGCGCCGTGTACGGCAGTGAAACCGACTGAGCCTTGATGGTGATGCCGCGCTCGCGCTCGATCGGGTTGGAATCCAGTACCTGGGCTTCCATCTCGCGGGCTTCGAGCCCGCCGCAGAGTTGGATGATGCGATCGGCCAGGGTGGATTTGCCGTGGTCGACGTGGGCAATGATCGAAAAATTTCGGATATGGTCCATCGGGGGGCCGCAGAACGGGAGCCTTCGGCACGGATGGCACGATGGCAAAGCGGCGATTATCGCACGAAGCAGCGACCGGCGCAGGACCGTGCCGGCACAGACCTGCGGTTTCCGTGATCGACGACGGGGCGCACCCCCTGGGCCGCCCGGGCGCCCAGCAGGGGGCCGAACAAAACAAACCCGCGGCATAGGCCCCCCTGCGGGGCCCCACACCGGGCGCGGGGGTGGGGTTTGGCCACAGTTTGGGGCGGGTGGGCGCCCCCCACCACCAGGGCCGGGAGCGGGGGGCGGGGCCGTGGATAAGGGTGATGAAAAAGGGAATGGTTGCCCACCCGGTTGG
>NZ_JAVTWC010000096.1:0-39610 GCF_032229445.1 Tahibacter sp. | reverse complement strand
GCTAGTGTAGTGCTCCGCAATTAATGAACCTTATTGATTTTCCTGCTGTCCCAGAGGATCCTGGGCAGCAGGAGGTGGCAATGCGTAAGGCAAGCACAATCGAGTTGACGTCTGAGCAGCGGCGTCAATTGGAGCGGTGGGCGCGCTCGAACACGGCCGAGGTGAGGCTTGCGCGTCGAGCGCTCATTATTCTTCGCGCGTCGGAAGGGTTGGACAACCACACGATTGCAGCGGAGCTTGGCATTGGGCGCATCCAGGTCGCGCGGTGGCGTGAGCGCTTCGCGCAGGGCGGTATTGTGGCGATTGAATCGGATCTGCCGCGCAGCGGCCGCAAAGTGCGTGTCGATGTCGCTCAGATCGTGCGCGTGACCACGCAGACACTCCCCGAGGCAGCCACGCACTGGAGCACGCGGAAACTCGCGGCGCACCTGGGTGTCAGCGATTCGACCGTGCTGCGGGTCTGGCGCGCTAACGGACTCAAACCACACCGGACCGAAACGTTCAAGGTGTCGCGCGATCCGCAGTTTGTGGAGAAGCTCGAAGACATCGTCGGGTTGTACCTCTCGCCGCCGGAGCACGCGCTGGTGTTGTGTTGTGATGAGAAGAGTCAAGTACAGGCACTGGACCGCACGCAGCCCGGCTTGCCACTCAAGAAGGGACGTGCGCAAACGATGACGCACGACTACAAGCGCCACGGCACCACTACGCTGTTCGCGGCGCTCAGTACTCTCGATGGATCTGTCATCGCTCGTTGCGAAGAGCGTCACCGTCACACCGAATGGTTGCGCTTCTTGCGCCAGATCGATCGGGAAACGCCCAAGGAAAAGACGCTGCATCTGATCTGCGACAACTACGCGACGCACAAGCATCCCACGGTCACGGAGTGGTTGGGGAAGCATCCGCGCTTCCATATTCACTTCACGCCGACGTCGGCCTCGTGGCTCAACATGGTGGAGCGCTTCTTCCGCGACATCACAACTGATCGCTTGCGTCGAGGCGTATTCCGCAGCGTTCGCGAACTGATCGCTGCGATCAAGGAATTCATCGCCTCCCACAACAAGAAACCTAAGCCATTCGTTTGGACCGCCAAAGCCAATGACATCTTGCAGAAGGTCATCCGCGCCAATCGCTCCTTAAGCTCCAAGAAAAACGAAGCACTACACTAGATCGGCAGCCCCACCGCATGCGCGAGCTTGACCAGCAGATAGGCCAGCCCGGCGGCGATCGGCAAGGTCAGTATCCAGGCCCAGATCATGCGCTCGACCACGGTCCACCGGATTGCGTTGAGGCGCTTGGCCGTGCCGACACCCATGATCGCGGCGGAGATGTTGTGCGTCGTCGACACCGGGATGCCGAGGCTCGATGCCGTCAGGATCATGGTCGCCGACGCGGTCTCCGCGGCGAAGCCGTGCACCGGGTGCAGTTTGACCAGCTTGTGGCCCAGCGTCTTGATGATGCGCCAGCCGCCTGCGGCGGTACCCGCGGCCATGACGACGGCGCAGGTCAGCTTTATCCAGAGTGGTATCTCGAGATTCTTCGGATCGGCATCCAGATGCAGGAACTGCAGCCATTGCGGCAAGTTGTCGAGCTGTCCGGCGACGCCGGCGGACGCCAGCGCGAGTGCGATGATGCCCATGGTCTTCTGCGCGTCGTTTGAGCCGTGTGCCCAGCCCATCGCGCTGGCCGAGACGATCTGCAGCTTGCCGAACAGCGCATTGGCAAAGCGTGGCCGGCCCATCTTCTGCAGCACGCCATTGCGATCGGCGAGGAAGGAGAACAGCGCGAACAGCAGGCCCATGATGACGAAGCCGAGAATGAACCCGGCCAGCGGCGAGATGATCATCGGCAGCACGACCTTGGGCAGCAGGCCCTTGCCCTGCCACCAGTGTTCGCCCCCGGGGATGTGCCAGATGATCGCGTCGAAGTTGCCGCCCGAGGCGGCGAACGCGGCGCCGCACAGGCCACCGACCAGCGCATGCGAGGACGACGACGGCAGGCCCCACCACCAGGTGATCAGGTTCCAGATCACACCACCGGACAAGGCACAGATCAGCACCATCGAGGTCACGTTGACCACGCCGGTGTCGACCAGGCCCGAGGCGATGGTCTTGGCCACGGCCGTGCCCCAGAGCGCGCCGATCAGGTTCATGCCGGCGGCGAGCATCACGGCCTGAGTCGGACTCAGCACCTTGGTCGCGACCACGGTCGCGATCGAGTTGGCCGTGTCGTGGAAGCCGTTGATATATTCGAAGACGAGCGCGATCACAATCACGCTGAAGACCAGGGTCAGATCCACGGCGCGCGCCTCAGGAGTTCTTCAGCACGATCGCGTAGACCACGTTGCCGGCGTCGCGGCAGCGGTCGATCGCTTTCTCCAGGATTTCGAACAGGTCCTTGCGCAACAGGAAGCGCACCGGGTCTTTCTCGTTGCGGTACATGTCGCGGTACAGATCGAGAATGAGACGGTCGGCCTCGTTCTCCAGCGCCTGCAACTCGTCGTTGAGCTCCTTCATGGCTTCGAGCTTCATCGCGCGCAGCTGGCGCACCATCTTCTCGAGCACATCGCAGGCCTTCTCGAGCATGCGCGCGCGCGAGACGAAATCGACGTCGCCAAGACTGTCGCCGACCAGCGAATGACGTTCGGCGAATTTTTCGATGACCTTCGGAATCTTGTACAGCGCGCCGGACAGGGCTTCGATGTCCTCGCGCTCCAGCGCCGTCACGAAGGTGTTGACGAGGGCTTCGCTGATCTCGGCGGCGAGCTTCTTCTCGCGCTGGCGCGCCAGACGGAATTCGTCCAGCGATTTCTCCTCACCGCCGCCCTGGGCAAGAAACTCGGTCAGGGCCGCCGCGCTGCGTCGCGCTGCGCCGGCGCTCGATTCGAGCAGCCCGTAGAACTTGTCGCCCTTGCCGAAGATGGTCTGTAAAGAAAACATGGCCTTGTCGCCCCTGCTCGCCAGCACGTTGATTCAGAAAGAAAAAAGAGTCACAGCACCGCCTCTTGTCGCGACGGGCGTGACAAAAATATGTCGTTTCGATGACATTCATGTTACAGCAGCCGCGCACCCCTGGGCACGCACGCGCGCAGGGCGCTCCCGCATGGGGCCGTCACGCGGGGCTGTTACACTGGCCTGCCTGGGACCGCACGCTGCGCAATGCTGACCGAGATATCGCTTGTCCTGCTCCTCATCCTGCTGAACGGTTTCTTCGCGCTGTCGGAGATGTCCGTGGTCACGGCGCGCAAGTCACGTCTCAAGCAGATGGCCGAGACGAGCACGCGTGCACAGAACGCACTGCGCCTGACCGAGAATCCCGAACGCTTCCTGTCCACGGTCCAGGTGGGCATCACGCTGATCAGCGTGCTGACCGGCGTCTACGGCGGCGCCACCATCGGCGCGCGCATCAGCCTTTTCCTGCAGGGTCGCGGCGTCGAGCTCGACCTGGCCAACGGGATCGGCCTCGCCGTCAGCGTCGGTGCGATCACCTACGTCTCCATCATCGTCGGCGAGCTGCTGCCCAAGCGGCTGGCGCTGGTTGCGCCGGAGCGGTTCGCGGTCTGGATCGCCTATCCGATGCGCGTGTTCGCGACCGTCGCCATGCCGTTCGTCGTGTTGCTGACTTTCAGTACGCGCGTGTTGCTCAAGGCACTGCGCCTGGACCGCGGCTCACGCGATCCGGTGACGGAAGAGGAAATCCGCCTGCTCGTGGCCGAGAGCGCCGAGCAGGGCGTCATCGACAGCGACGAGCACAACATGGTCAACCGCGTGCTGCGGCTGGGCGACCGCCAGGTCACCAGCCTGATGACGCCGCGTACGCGCATCGCCTGGCTGGACATTGCCGCGCCGCTCGCGGAGAACCTCGCGGTCATGCACTCGACCCCGTATTCGCGCTACCCGGTCTACCGCAACGGCAACGAGCAGGAAGTGGTCGGCATACTCGAGACCAAGTCGCTGCTGGATTCGCTGGGTTCGCCGAACATCGACCTGTTCCGCACCCTGAACAAGCCGCTGTTCGTCACTTCGGCCGCACGCGCGCTGGATCTGCTCGAAGAATTGCGCGAGGCCGAGGCCACCGTCGCGCTCGTGGTCGACGAGTACGGCGACATCGAAGGACTGGTCAGCCTCAACGACGTGCTCGCCGCCGTGCTCGGCAAGACCGCCAGTTCGAACGTCGAGGTGAGCGGCGCGCCGATCGTGCGGCGCGAGGACGGCAGCTATCTCATCGATGGCGCGCTCGGCACCGACGATCTGCGCGAACTGTTCGGCCTGAATCAGCTGCCGAACGAGGAAGACCACGATTTCCGCACAGCGGCCGGCATGGTCATGGTCCAGTTCGGCCGCATTCCGCAGGTCGGCGAATCGTTTCGCTGGCGTGATCTGCGCTTCGAGGTCGTCGATCTCGACGGTCCGCGCATTGACAAACTGCTGATCGCCCGCATCACCACCGAAGCCACCCCGTAGCGGGCAGACGAGAATCACGGATGACCCGCCCGCACGATCCGCGCACGACCGAACTTTTCCAGCAGGCGCTCGACCAGAATACCGGCGATACGATTTCGCTCGAGCAGTTCATCGCGCCGCTGGAAGCCCGTGCCTACGGGTTTCTCGTGGTGCTACTGTCGCTGCCGAATTTCATCCCGATACCGATGGGCGTCGGCGGCGTCTGTGGCACCTCGCTCGTGCTGATCGGCGCGCAGATGCTATGGGGCATGCCGCGGCCGTGGCTACCGCGATTCGCGCGCCAGCACGGCTTCCCACGCCATTCGGTCGAAGCCTTCGTCGCACGCATGAACCCGATGTTCGCGCGCCTGGAGCGCGTCTGCCGGCCGCGCTGGGAACAGATCACGCGCAAACCGTACAGCCATTTCAGCGGACTCATGCTGATCCTGCTCGGCATCCTGCTCGCGCTGCCGATACCGTTCACGAACTACCCGTTCGGCCTCCTCATCCTTGCTTTCGGCGTGGCCCTGATCGAGCGCGACGGCGTGCTGCTCGCGCTGGTGTGGGGTGCGACGATCGTGTCGACCGCCATGGTCGGCAGCCTGAGCAGCGCGATGGTGTCGCTGGTCAGGCACTTCTTCGGCTGACGCTGAAGCCGCGGTGGCGGCGCGGCGTTCAGCGCGGGCGCGCGAGTCTCGCCATGCGCTGCGCGTCGGCCAGGATGCCGCGCAGCACGCGCAATTCGCGTTCGTCGGGCTGCGCGCGCAGGAACAGCTTGCGCAGGCGCAGCATGATGGTCTCGGGCGACCGCCCCTTGTGGAACTCGATGTCGTCGAGCGTCGTGGACAGGTGCTCGAAGAAGCCTTCCATCTGTCCGGCCGAAGCGACCGGATCAGTGCGGTGCGGCGCCGGCGCCGACGGATTGCCGAGAAACGCTACGCGCAGTTCGTAGGCGAGCACCTGCACCGCCTGGGCCAGATTCAGCGAGCTGTAGTCCGGCGCCGCTGGTATGTGCACGGCGCCATGGCACAGCGCGAGCTCGTCGTTCTCGAGTCCGGTGCGCTCGTTGCCGAACACCAGCGCGATCTCGCCTCCAGCCAGCGCCGCGTCATGTACCCGGGGCGCCACTTCGCGCGGCGTGAATTCCTGCAGCGCGACGGCGCGCTGGCGCGCGGTCGCGCCATAGACCGTCCTGCAATCGGCGATGGCACTGCGCAGGTCAGGCACGACGACGGCCTGATCCAGCACCGTGTCGGCGCCGGACGCGAATGCGGTGGCCTCCGGATCTGGGTAGCGCTGCGGCGCCACGAGCACCAGCCGCGAGAAGCCCATGGTGCGGATTGCACGCGCCGCGGCACCGATATTGCCAGGCTGTGACGTGCGCACGAGGACGAATCGGACGCGCGCGGCGGAAGTGGAGATGTCGGACATAGCGAGGCGGCGGACGCAGAGCGGCGCCTGAGCATATCGGACGTACGGCAGGAACGAGGGAAGAGAACTGAGAAACCAGTCGACAGGGCGAGGCAGCGCTCGCTCCTTTACTCACTTCCCTCCAATCGTTTCTCGCCGCCGCCGCCCGCGTTTCTGGCCCTTCCAGCAGCCCTCTGCTACCCTTCGCGCCCCGCGCCGGCCCCGCCGTCGGCGACGCTCTTTATTCAAGCCATCCGATCGGAGTTTCCATGCCCAGACCCGCCATCAATGTCGCGGTCCGCGCCGCCCGTGCCGCCGGCAATCTGATCGCGCGCAACATCAACCGTGTCGAAGGCCTTGCCGTACACGAGAAAGAGCGCATGGACTTCGTTTCCGAAGTCGACCGCATGGCCGAACAGCTGATCATCCGCGACCTCAAGCGCGCCTATCCGGGCCATGCCTTCATCGGCGAGGAAACCGGCGAACAGGGCCGCTCGCGCCAGACCTGGGTCATCGACCCGCTCGACGGCACGCACAATTTCCTGCGCGGTTTTCCGCATTTCTGCGTGTCGATCGCGATGCTCGACGCCGGCGACCCGATCTACGGCGTGATCTATGACCCGCTGCGCGACGAGACTTTCACCGCGAGCAAGGGCGATGGTGCGTTCCTCAATGACCGCCGCATCCGCGTCACAACCCGCGAAAGCGTCGCCGGCGCGCTGCTCTGCACCGGTTTTCCGTATCGCCAACGCCGCCATCTCGACGCGCAGATGGACATGACCAAGGCCCTGCTTGCCAGCGCCGAGGACATCCGCCGCACCGGCTCGGCCGCACTGGACCTGGCCTACATCGCCTGCGGCCGCATCGACGGCTATTACGAGACCGGCCTGAAGGTCTGGGACATGGCCGCGGGCTGCCTGCTGGTGCGTGAAGCCGGAGGCCGCTACTGCGACATGGCCGGCCGTGACGGCCTTCCGGAATCGGGCAACCTCCTCGCCGGCAATCACAAGGTCGTGTTCGACATGGTCAACATCATCCAGCCGCTGCTGACGCCGGAGCTGCTGGCGCGCTAGCCAGGTGGCTGGTCCTCCGAAACGAAAAACGCGGCCTTTCAGCCGCGTTTTTGTTTCCGCCGAAGCGCACGGCCAGAGCCGGCGCGGCCGGCATCAGTCGATGCTGAACGACTGCAGGCTTACCGGCAGCACCACACCGGAGAGGCGGAACGCGTAGTCCGGCACGGTGAAGCCGCAGGATGTGGTCGGACCCCAATCGGTGCAGCCGCTCTCGAACCCATCACCCGGATTGCGCCACTGGCCGATCACACCGGCCTGCGGCGTGGCGAGGTTCCAGTAGAAATCACCGCCCGACGCGCCGAAGTCATAGATCGGCTGGTAGGAGATCCAGTACGTACCGGGCGTGGTCAGATCGCAAACCGTTGGCAAGACCACGGTCGCGATCTGGCTCTTGACGTCATACGTGACCGTCGCCAACGGGTAGTTGCAGACCACGGTCGTCGACGGCACGCCTGCATTATTGGTGAACACGCGCACATTGGCCGTTGTCGGGTAGGCGCCGGTCGTGGTGCCGCCGGCAAAAGCGGCGAACTCGGCCGTCGCGATGCGCCAGCCGGCCGCCGGCACGACGAAATCGTCAGCGCCTTCGGAGTCGTAGGGCGCGCCGCTGCTGGAAGAAAACTGCGCTGACAGCGCGCCACTCTTGGCCGCGTTGGGTAGCTGGTCGTACAGGACGATATTGCCGCCGTTGGGTGCTGGCACGATGGTCGGTCGCGACTGGACCGCCTTGAATGACTCGCGACGACCGGCGGCGTCGGCCGCCGGCGCAGCGGAGACACCGACAGCGGCTGCGGCGGCAGCGAGAAGCATTGCAGTTGATTTCATGTACAGATCCCTGATTCCTGATGAATGCCCGCCGTGACGCCGAGCCCTGACCCAACCACGGTTGGAAAAACGCCGACACCACCCCGTCCGTGTGGACAGCCGGGATTTTGAAGGCTTATATGCGAATCAGGTCACATTTTCTGCCGGATTACCATAGGCCTGTGGGCCTAGGCCGCATTTCTCACTCCCGTTCGTAGCGAGGCCGTCGAGACGCCGTCCTGATGCACGCCGCCGACTGAGTGACGGCAAAGGCAGTCTACGCTACGCCCAGCCGACACGAGGGAGCACCGCGCGTCAAGGCGAGCGAATCGGGGCCGCGTGAGAAGGCATGTGAGAAATGCGGGCTAGCCTGCCGCGCCATTGCCATCAAATGACTCCGTCCGGAATTTCTCCAACGTGTTTATCGGACAGGACACTAGCGCGACGGCGATGCCAAGGCGCCGCGCAGGATTTTCTCGGCCACTGGGTAGCGTATTGCCCGCGCGCGCGTCGCGCTGATCGGCTGGCGCACTTGTGCGGCGCTCGCCGTGCGCACGCTGCGCTGGACACGATGCGGTTCGAGACAGGCCGCCTCGAACGCCAGTCCGCAGAACGCCAGCAAGGTGGGGATGTACCGCTCCGGCTCACGCACCAGCAGCTCGTAGGCACTGTCGAAAACGTGTCCCGGAAACTGCGCCGCCCATTGCTGGCTGAGCCGGTCGTAGCTGCGCCACTGCCGGGCCATGTCGTCCAGGTCGTAGGAATACTCGTGACTTTGCGCGAACAGCTGGCGAAAGCAGGACAGGCAGTTTTCGACCGGGTCGCGACGGCAGTTGACGATGCGCGCCGCCGGCAGCATGCGGCGTATGGCACCGACCAGCGGCCAGTTGGCCAAGCTCTTGTCGGTAAAGCGCGCTGCCGCGCCGCGCCAGCGCAACGAGCGCTGCAGGTACTCGCGCCCGAGCCGGTCCCAGTCTGCCGCAGTCGCCCGCTCGACCCAGTGCGGAAACACGCTGCCACGCCGTGCCGACTCAGCGTCGAGAATCTGGGCCAGGTCGGGCATCTCGCCGGCGGCATTGACGCAGCTGTGCGCCGCCAGGATCTGCTCGGTCAGCGTCGACCCCGATCGGGGCAGGCTGACGACGAAGATCGCCTCCACACCCAGCTGCGCGTCGAGCGGCTGTGGCGCCGGCTGCAGAAACGCCGCACCGATGCGCTCGTAGTGCTGCGCCAGCGCAGCGCTGTCCCAGCCGGTGAAGCTTGCGCGCTTGCGGCGGTTGGCTTCGACCAGCGCCGAATAGGCCTCATCGTATCGACCCAGATCGTCGAACGCCTTGGCAGCGGCGAAGCCGATGAAAACGTGTTGCTCGTCGGATAACCCGCTACCAGCAAGAAGTTGCTGCAGGCGCGAGGCTTGCGACGCGTTGAAGCGGTAGGTCTTCAGATCAGCGAGCGCGTACCACGCACCGCCGGCCCTGGGCTCGTCGCGAATGGCATGCTCGAACGCGGCGATCGCCGCATCGACCTCTCCGAGCGAACGCAGGGTCTCGCCAAGCGTCACGCGCGCCGGGACATGCGTGCGGTCGCACTGCAGCGCGCGCTCCAGTGCCGGACGCGCCAGCTCGAGACGTCCTTGAGTCTTGTACATCTTGCCGAGGTTGTACCAGGCCGCGGCGAGCCGCGGCGCGAGTTCGGTCGCACGCCGGAACGAATCGGCGGCGCCGTCACCGTCACCGGCCGCGCGCTGCGCGCTGCCGAGGTTGTTCCATAGCAAGGCATCGTCGGGCGCCGTCTGCAATGCCTGCCGGTAGGCATCGATCGCGTCCTGCGGCTGTCCGCTCTTATGCAGCACGATGCCGAGCAGACGCAATGCCTCGGGATGCTGTGCATGGGCCGCGAGCACCGGCGACAGCGCCGCGAGCGTTTCGGCGAGGCTGTCGGCGGCCAAGTGTTCGGCGGCCGCAGCCATGCGCTGCCGCAACGGCGCCGGCAAGTCCGCATGGCGCGTAGCGGACGCGCGGCCCGCGGAGTCGGTGGCCGCCGAAACGGTGGAGCGGCGCGAAGGCATGCGTAGGATTGCGACGAGGGCCGTAGTGGCCGGAGGCACGCACCTTAGCAGCCCGCCAGGACTCGGCGCACGGCCGCCAACGCAAACGGCCCGGTTTCCCGGGCCGCAATGCAATGCGAAGCGAAGCCGGACGCTTATGGGCGGGCGGCGAGTTCGGGATCTTCCTTGGTCCTGGGCATCAGGTCCTGCTTGGATACGCCGAGCCACAGCAGGATCGGGTTGGCGAAGAACACCGACGACAGCGTACCGATCAGGATACCGATCAGCATGATGAGGCCGAAGTTCTCCAGCGCCGGGCCGCCGACGAAATACAGCGTACCGACCGCCAGACTGGTGGTCAGACCGGTCATGATCGTGCGCGACATGGTCGAGTTGATCGAACGGTTGAGGATTTCGTAGGGCTCGCCCTTGCGCGACGAGCGGAAGATTTCGCGCACGCGATCGAACACGACGACCTTGTCGTTGATCGAGTAACCGACCACCGACAGCACCGCGGCGAGCGCCGGCAGGTCGAATTCCCGGCCGGTCAACGCGAAGATACCGACCGTGATCAGGGTGTCGTGGATTTCGCTGGCCACCGCTGCGACGGCGAAGCGCCATTCGAAGCGCAGCCACAGGTAGACCATGATGCCAAGGATCACGAACAGCACCGCGACCAGACCCTGCTCGCGCAGTTCCTCGCCGACGCTGGAACCGACGAAGTCGCTGCGCGTGACGCTGGCGTCGCTGCGTGTCTTTTTCAGCGCCGCCAGCACCTCGGCGGCGATCTTGTCGGTATCGGCCTTGGTGATGCCACTCTCCGGTACCGCGGCCTTGTCGGCAGCCGCCTTGGTCGCGTCGCCTTCGGGTTTGGCGGCTTCTGTCGCCGCCGGATCAGGCTTGGCCGGCTCGGCGTGTGCCGCTGCCGCGCCGTCCTCGGGCTTGATACGGATGGCGTACTCCGTCGTCGTGCCCAGACCCTGCACGATCGCATTCTTGAGGCCAGCAGTTTCCAGCGCGCTGCGGATGTCGGCGATCTCCGCCGGCTGGGCGTACTTGACCTCGATCATCGCGCCGCCTTCGAAGTCCAGGCCGTAATGCAGGCCGCGACCGAAGATGATGGCGACGGCGAGAATTATCAGCAGCGCCGAGATGATGAGGCTCGGCTTGCGCCAGGCCATGAAGTCAAAATTGGTTTCGGACTTGAAAAGTTCCATGGGTATCGAATTCCTGGATCAGACCGAAAGGGTCTTGACGCGGCGGCCGTTGAAGATCAGTCCGACCAGCACGTGAGTGACCATGACCGAGGTGAACATCGAGGTCACGATGCCGATGGCGAGCGTGATGGCGAAGCCCTTGATCGGGCCGGAACCGAAGGCCATCAGGCCGAACGCGGCGATCAGGTGGGTCACGTTGGCGTCGAGGATCGTCGCCCAGGCCTTGTCGTAGCCGCGGCTGATCGCCGCCATCGGCGTCGAGCCGTTGCGCAATTCCTCGCGTATTCGTTCGCAGATCAGCACGTTCGCGTCGATGGCCATGCCTAACGTCAGCACGATGCCGGCGATGCTGGGCAGGGTCAGCGTGGCCTGGAACAGCGACAGGATCGCGACGAGCAGCACGAGGTTCAGCAGCAGCGCCGCATCGGCGATCAGGCCGAAAAGCTTGTAGTACAGGCCGACGAAGATCACGACGAGGGTGACCCCGAGGATCACCGCGATGATGCCCTTGCGGATGTTGTCCTGGCCGAGGCTCGGACCGATCACGCGCTCCTCGACGATGTCGACCGGCGCGGCGAGTGAACCGGCGCGCAGGAACAGCGCAAGCTCGTTCGCTTCCTTCATGCTTTCCAGGCCGGTGGTCTGGAACTGCGAGCTGAAGACGCTCTGGATGGTCGCGACGTTGATGACCTCTTCCTTGATCCTCGCGGTGCGCACTTCCTTGCCGTCGATGACTTTCACATCGGGAATGCGCTCGGTATAGACCACGGCCATCGGCTTGCCGACGTTCTGCATGGTGAAGTCGAGCATGCGCTTGGCGCCCTGGCTGCCGAGCTTGATCGACACCGACGGCGTGCCGCTCATCTGGTCCGGAAGCGCCGTGGCGCTGACGAGATCCGCACCGCTGGCGATGACCTTCTTCTTGAGCAGCACCGGGGCGCCGGTTCCGCGGCGGGTGTACAGCTTCGCGTCGGCCGGCACGATGCCGCCGCTGGCCGCGGACTGCGCTTCGATGCTGGTGTCCACGGCGCGGTATTCCAGCGTCGCAGTCGCGCCGAGGATCTTCTTCGCCGCCGCCGTGTCCTGCACGCCCGGCAGCTCGACCACGATGCGCGAATCACCCTGCTGCGCAATGATGGGTTCGGACACGCCGAGTTCGTTCACGCGGTTGCGCAGCGTGCCGAGGTTCTGCTTGATCGTGTTGGTTGCCAGCTCGCGCACTTTCGCTTCACTGACCTTGGCGATCAGGGAATAGCCGCTGTCGCTGCTGGTGCCGTTGCTGAGCTGCAGTTCCGGTGTCGCCTTCCCAAGTTCAGCAGCGAGGCGGTCGCGGTCGGCCGCGCTGCGCGTGATCGCGACGATGCCCTGGGCGCTGCGGCTGGCGGTGACGCCGGGAATCTTCTTGTCGCGCGCAATCGTGACGATTTCTTGCGAGTAGTGCGTCTCTTGCTTCTCGAGCACGGCCTTCTGGTCGACTTCCATCAGGAAGTGCACGCCGCCCTGCAGGTCGAGGCCCAGCGGCATGGAGCGTGCGTAGATCGCATCGAGCCATCCCGGCACGGTCGAAGCCAGATTCAGCGCTACGACGTAGTTTTCGCCAAGCTCGCTGCGCAGGACGTCAGAACCCTTGGCCTGCACGATGGTGTCCGGAAAGCGGATCAGCAGACGGTCACCGTCGATGCCGATGGACTCGAAGCCGACCTTCTGCGTTTCCAGCAGACCCTGCACCTTTTCCTTCAGCGCCGTGTCCACCGTGAAACCACGGTTGGCCGAAATCTGCACGGCCGGTTCCTTGGGGAACAGGTTGGGCAGCGCGTAGATAAATCCAAAAAACAGCGCTACGGCAACCAGCGCGTACTTCCAGCGGGGAAACTCGTTCATGCCATGAATCCCAGGTTGATCCGGTGTGGCGGGGCCGGCCCGCGCACGGTCGACGTGTCTGAAAAATTGTCACAGGCTGTTTTCGACAGCCTGCACGCAAACTGCGCCGGGGTCTCCGGCGCAGCAGGTTTCAAGCAGACTTCAGCGTGCCCTTGGGAAGCACGGCGGTAATGGCCTGCTTCTGCAGCTTCACGACCACGTTCGGCGCGATCTCGACGCTGACGTAGGTCTCGCTGATGTCGGTAATGGTGCCGAGCATGCCGGTGCTGGTGGCGACTTCATCGCCGGCGGCGAGTGCAGCGACCATCGCGCGCTGTTCCTTGGCGCGCTTCATCTGCGGGCGGATCAGCATGAAATAGAAGATCGCGAACATCGCGATCATCATGAAAATCGAGCTCATCCCGCCGCCCGGCGCTGCGGGCGCGCCGGCCTGGGCCTGCGCCGTCGAAATCAGAAAGTCCATGGTTCTCTCACTGGTTGGAGGCCCGGGTCAGGGCAACGCCCAGGCTTGCAAAGTCCCGCAGTATGCCATGCAGCCCGGCCCTGCGCACCGCAACGGGTTGGTGGCTGAACCCGCCCGGTTCAAGGCCGGGGCCGCAGCCGCCTACAATCCCGTCCATGTCCCTGCATCGCATTTCCGGCGGTCTCGTCCTGGCCGCGCCACCGCGCGCCAGCGCCGTCGGCGCGATCCGAATCTGCCCGCCGCCGTCGCGGCTTTACCTGCCGCTGATCGAGAGCAGCGGCCGTGCGCTGCATTGCCGGGTCGAGCCCGGCCAGCACGTGCTTCGCGGCGAAGCGGTGGCGCACGCCGCCGACGCGCTGGCCACGGCGCTGCCGGCGCCGACCTCAGGCCGCATCGTCGCGATCGAGAACCGGGCGATCGCGCATGCCAGCGGCCTGGCGGCACCGACGCTGGTGCTGGACGCGGACGGCGACGACGCGACCGCACCGATGCCGCCGCTGCCCGGCTGGGCAGATGAAACACCACACGCCCTGCGCCGGCGCCTCGCGGACGCGGGCATCGTCGGTCTCGGCGGCGCCGGCTACGCGACCGCGGAAAAACTCGCCTGGCCGCTCGATACGCTGATCGTCAATGGCGCGGAGTGCGAGCCCTACATCGGCTGCGACGAGGCGCTGATGCGCGAGCGCGCCGCCGACGTGGTCGCGGGTGCGGCCGTGCTCGCGCATATCGCCGGCGCGACGAACCTGACGATTGCGCTCGAAGACCGCATGCACGAAGCAGCGGCGGCGATTCGCGCGCAGCAGCATCGGTTTCCCGCGCTGCGCGTGGCGCTGGTGCCGACCGTGTATCCGCAGGGCGGCGAGCGCCAGCTGATCGAAGTCCTCTGCGGCCGCGAAGTGCCCAGCGGCGACTGGCCGGTTGCCATCGGCGTGGCCGTACAGAATGTCGCCACCGCCGCGGCCGCGTGGCGCGCGGTGGCGCACGGCGAGGCGCTGACCACGCGGATCATCAGCCTGGCGGGCCGCGGCGTCGTCGCGCCGGGCGTCTTCGAGGTACGCCTGGGCACGCCCATCGAGGCCCTGGTCGCCGCGGCTGGCGGCTATACGCCGGACGCCGCACGCCTGGTGCTGGGCGGCCCATTGATGGGACTGGCCCTGCCGCACGACGGGATCGCGCTGACCCGGACCAGCAATGCCGTCCTCGTGCTGACGCAGGACGAGGTGCGCCAGTCGGCGCCGGAACTGCCGTGCATCCGCTGTGGCGACTGCGCCGACGCCTGCCCCGTGCGCTTGCAGCCGCAGGAGCTGCTGCGTCTGCTGCGCCACGGCGACCAGGCCGGCGCCGGCGTGCTCGGCCTGGCCGACTGCATCGAATGCGGCTGCTGCGCCTATGTCTGTCCGTCGCAGATTCCACTCGTGGATTGGTACAGGAACGGCAAGTCGGCCCTCGCGACGGCGACCGCGGAACGCCGCCGCGCCGACCATGCGCGCGAGCGCTTTCTCGCGCGCAACCGGCGTCTGGCGCGCGAACAGGCCGACAAGGTCGCCCGCGTCGCCGCGCGGCGCGAACAGCTGACCCAGGAACAGGCCGTCGTCGCGCCGCTGCAGAACGAACCCGCCGAGGCCGATGCGCGTGGCGCTGCGCTGGCCGTCGCCGAGGGACCCGCGACGCCCGCCCCGACCATGGACAAGTCGGCCGTGCTTGCCGCTATCGCGCGCGGCAAGGCCAAGCGCGCCGAGCGCGCGAAACCGCCGCACGAAACCGTACCCGTCAGCGCCGACCATGTGCCGCCGCGCGAGGACGCGCCATGAAGACCTTCGCCACCGGCGGCTCGCCGCATCTGCCGGCACCTGTGCGCGTGCGCCGGGTCATGGCCGAGGTGCTGCTCGCGCTGGTGCCGGGCATCGCGGTGCACGCGTGGGTATTCGGTATCGGCGTACTGATCCAGGTCGTGCTCGCGATCACCTTCGCACTGGCCATCGAAGCTGCGTCCCTGCGCCTGCGCGGCGTCCGCGCCGCACCGTTTCCCGGCGATCTCTCGGCCGTGGTCACGGCGGTGCTGTTCGCCCTGTGCATCGGCCCATCGAGTCCGTGGTGGATCAGCGCGCTGGGCATGCTCGCAGCCGTAGCCCTGGCCAAGCACGCCTATGGAGGGCTCGGCTGCAACCTGTTCAATCCGGCGATGGTCGGCTACGCCGTCGTGCTGCTGGCCTTCCCGCGGCTGGTTTCACAGTGGCCTGCCGCGACGTTGGACCTGCCCGCGGCCGCGCGGGTGATCTTCGCCGGTGCCGCGAGCGCGGGGTGGGACACGCTGTCCTCGGCCACGCCGCTCGACGCGCTACGCCAGCTGACGATACAGGGACAACGCCTGGGAGAAATCCACAACGATGCGTTGTTCCAGCATAGCCGGGCGGCCGCCTGGACCGCGATCGCGACGGCCTACCTGCTCGGCGGCCTGTATCTGTTGTGGCGGCGCATCGTCAGCTGGCAGGCGCCCGTCGGCGTGATCGCCGGCTGCGTGCTGCTGGCCCTGCCGTTCTGGCTGTTCGACGCGGAAGTACACCCTTCGCCGCTGCAACACCTCGGCAGCGGCGGGCTGCTGCTCGCCGCGTGGTTCGTTGCGACCGATCCGGTCAGCGGCTGCACGTCGCCGCGCGGCCGACTCGTCTTCGGTGTCGGCGTCGCCGCGCTGACCCTGGCCACACGCCGCTGGGGCCACTATCCGGACGGCGTCGCCTTCGCCGTGCTGCTGATGAATGCGGCGGCACCGCTGATCGATCGCGTTACGCGGCCGCGCATCTATGGACACGCTGCGCGCGTGAACGACGCGCATGACTGAAGCGCGCCCGGGCCATCGCGTGCTGCAACTGCTGCTCGCGGCAGGCCTGCTCGTGGGGGCCGCCTGGCTCAGCACCGACGGCCTGCGCCGGCGCGCAGATGCACAGGCCACGGCCGGGATCGCCGGCGTGCTCGGGTCGCTGGTCTACGACAACGATCTGTTGCGGGACCGCATCGATGTCCGCGACGCGGCGGCCCTCGGCAGCGCCGACGCGTTGCCGCTGTGGCGTGCGCGACATCAAGGCCAACCTGTCGCGCTCGTCGTCGATGCGATCGCCCCGCAGGGCTATGGCGGACCGATCCGGCTGCGCATCGGCATCGCGCGCGATGGCCGCGTGCTCGGCGTACGCGTGATCGACCATCGCGAGACGCGCGGCCTCGGCGATGCGTTCGAGCACGACGACGGGCGCTGGCTCGGTGCCCTGTCCAACCGTTCGCTGCAGGACACGCCCCCAGCCCGCTGGCGCGTACGCCGCGACGGTGGAGACTTCGACCAGTTCTCCGGCGCGACCGTGACGCCGCGCGCGATCCTTGCGCGCGTGCAGGCGGTGCTGGCCGCCTATGCAGAGCATGGCCCGCAGTGGTTCGACGAAGAGGCTGAGCACTGATGGCACCGACGACGCCTTTCGCGGCGACCGTACCGCCGCTGATCGGGCCTGCGCCCCGGTTCGCCGCCGCGCTGCTGTTCCTGACGCCGCTGCTGCTATCCGCACAGGACGCGCATTCCGGCCTGCGACTGGGCGTTGCCGTACTGGTCACACTGCTGTCGTTGCAGACATTGCTATATCTCGCCGGCGCGGCGCAACGCCGCCAGGCGTTCGCGGCCACGCTGTGGAGCGCCGTCGCGGTCGCGCTCGCGAGCTGGTTTCTGTCGGCACATGGCGTGCTCGACCCGCCGCAGATCGCGCTGTTGCCGCTGACCGCAGCGAATGCGGCCTGGTGGCGGACCTACCGGACGCAGCACGCCATCACGCTGGGCGCGTTGAGCCTGACGCTTGCGCTGGCCTGTATCGCGATCGGACTGCTGCGCGGCATGGTCGATGCATTCGCGCCGGACGACGGCCGCCAGTTCGTCAGCGGCCTCGCGCAGTGGCTGGCGTCTCCGCCCGGCCTTGCGATCAGCGCCGCCATGGCACTCGCGCTGTGGCAACACATGCGCCCCTTGCCGGCCAGTGGGCCGGAACGAGATATCGACGCCCCATGAACAACGCCAAGCGCCAGGAAATCTTCCGTCGTCTGCGCGAAATCAATCCACGGCCGACGACGGAACTCGACTACTCGACACCATTCGAGCTGCTCGTCGCAGTCACGTTGTCGGCCCAGGCCACCGACGTGGGCGTCAACAAGGCGACGCGCAAGCTGTTTCCCGTCGCCAATACGCCGGCGGCGATACTCGCGCTCGGCGAGGAAGGCCTCAAGAAATACATCGCCACGATCGGCCTGTTTAACGCAAAGGCCAGGAACGTGATCGCTACCTGCCGCATCCTCGTCGAGGACTACGCGGGCGAAGTGCCGCGGACCCGGGCAGCGCTCGAGGCGCTGCCCGGGGTCGGACGCAAGACGGCGAATGTCGTGCTCAACACCGCCTTCGGCGAGCCGACCATCGCTGTGGATACGCACATCTTCCGCGTCGCCAATCGCACCGGACTGGCTCGGGGCAAGAACGTGCGCACGGTCGAAGACCAGCTCGACAAGACCGTGCCCGCGTCGTTCAAGCAGGATGCCCATCACTGGCTGATCCTGCACGGCCGCTACGTCTGCAAGGCACGCAAGCCGGATTGCCCGGCCTGCGTGATACGGGACCTGTGCGAGTTCACGGACAAGACCGCCGCGACGGAAACGGCATAAGAACAGCACCTCAGATAACTTCGGCCGATGCGAGGCCGATGCTGCAATCGCGCTGCCCACCCATTTCCGTCCAGGACTTCCGATGAAACCTCGCCTTTCCGCCGCGTCGCGCCCCCTGCTCCTGCTCGGCCTGAGCACTGGCATCGCGTTGGCACTGGCCGCGCCGGCGCAGGCCTACGATCTGCTCAACGACTGGCCGACCAGGTTCAAGACCGCATCCGGCGTCGAGTACGGCGTGCGCGGCACTATCCAGTACGACAGCAATCATTTCTCCGACGACACCCTGCCCAACGGCACGGCGCGCTTCGATGACCTGGAAACCTGGCGGCGCAAGGAAACCTACCTCTACGCGCGCAAAAGCGGAGTCTGGGAACTCGCCGCCGGCTATGATTTCCAGTCGCACGTGTGGGTCGACGCGTACTTCCGCCTGTTCACCAAGACCGCCGGCGACTTGCGTGTCGGCCAGATCAAGACGCCGGTCGGCTTCGAGGAAGGCGCGATCGGTTCGGGCTCGACCACGTTCATGGAACGCGCGCTGCCGGTGCAGGCCGTCAGCCAGGGCCGCCGCATCGGCCTGGACTGGACCTACGAGAAGGTGCCCGGCTGGCTGCTCAACACGGGTGTCTTCAGCGGCGGCGATCTCAACGGCGACAACGACGGCACGACCTGGGCCGGCCGCGCGGTGTACAACCCGGTGAAGAATGAATCCTCGGTCGTGCACCTGGGCATCGCCGCTTCGATCGAGGAGCGCGACGACGGGATCGCGCGCATCCGCGCCCGTCCAGAGGCCAATCTGACCCCGATCCGCCTGATCGACACCGGCAACCTGACGGGTACCGACCAGATCAGGCGTGTCGGCCTCGAAGGCGCCTGGGCGCAGGGACCGTTCTCGCTGCAGGGCGAGTTCCTGACCGTCGACGCATCACGCCGCACGGCGCGCAACTTCGCCGCCGAGGGCGCCTACCTGTACGGCAGCTGGGTCGTCACGGGCGAAACCCGGCCATACAAGAGCGGCGCGTTCGGCAACGTCAAGCCGAACAATGACTACGGCGCGGTCGAGGTCGGCCTGCGCTATTCCACCCTGGACCTCAACGACGGCGTCGTCGCCGGCGGCAAGCAGCACGACTGGACGCTCGGCGTGAACTGGTACATCGGCCAGCACTTCAAGCTCCAGGCGAACCATATCCGCGCGTTCAGCGACAAGGGTGCACTCGCACTGGATCCGAAGATCAGCGAGTTGCGGGCGCAGATTTCGTTTTGACACGAGGCAATCGAAAACGGTCTCGCCCTTGGGCCGACCACCAGATCTCCACAACCCTGGCCAACGCGTTGCGTTGGCGGTCCGGCCCGTTGGGCGTTCAGAGTGATCAGAACCGGTGGTTCTGAGCGATCACTCTTCACCCCCCTTTACTAAAGGGGGCTCCAAGAGCAAGTGGTTTCGCCGTAGTTCAGAACTTGCCTAGTTCCTATCGCAACAGTTCGCTGCCCGCGCAAGGCGCGCAGCGGGAGCCGCATGAACAGCTGGTCTGACGCACGGCGGGGTGATCGGTTCGCCTCGTCCGCGCTTACAGCCGCCCTTTCAGAGCCTGCCAGGGATTCCCGCGTTTCCCGTTTTGCGTAATCGCGCGGGAACCGCATGGCCGCCGCACCCCTGCGCCCAACCGAACGCCGCGGTCGCCGAAGCGACAACCGTGCCTCTCGCTGCGCGCACTCAGTTGATCCACCATCGCGGCATCGCATGTTCTTAACCGACATATAGGTATGAAAGGATTTGCGTGTGCATCCGGTCTGGTCGTTCAAGCTGATGCGTTGCATCGCAGCATGAATCCGTCATGCATCGCCCAGCGTATCGTCTCGTGCCAACGCGGACGGAAGGCAGGACCCCGGTTTCCGGCAGGTTCTCCGACGCGTGGTGCGTTACCGCTGCAGTTGCAGCTGTTACCCCCTGCGGGCCACCGCCCGTTTACCCATGGAGAACTTGCAATGTCCACCAAGATCGCGAAACCGCTGACGCTCGCCCTCGGCACCGCTTTCATCGGCAGCCTGTCGCTGGCCCAGATGGCCAGCGCCGATACGGCGTTCCAGCTCAACCAGCTCACCACCGGCTACATGACCACGGCTTTCGGCGAAGGCAAGTGCGGTGAAGGCAAGTGCGGCATGGACAAGATGGACGCGAACAAGGACGGCTCGATTTCCAAGGCCGAATTCGACGCCGCCAAGGGTCAGCATTTCGACAAGGTCGACACCGACAAGAACGGCTCGATTTCCAAGGCCGAAATGGACGCGGCGCACAAGGGCAAGGAAGGCTCCTGCGGCGGCGACAATAAGGGCAAGGAAGGCTCCTGCGGCGGCGACAATAAGGGCAAGGAAGGCTCCTGCGGTGGCGACAAGAAGGGCAAGGAAGGCTCCTGCGGCGGCCAGGCCTAAGCGGAACCTGCCATGAGCCCGCGCTGCATTCCGGATGGTGCGGGCCTCGGCCTGCGGCGGGCCCTGCTGGGCCCGCTCGCTCAACACGGTTTTCCCTGCGCCGCGGACGCACCGTCGGCGGCGATCGATTTCTTTGAGATTGCGCCGGAAAACTGGATCAACGTCGGCGGCGCGCTCGGCCGCCAGTTGCGCCGCTTCACCGAGCGGCACGCATTCGCCTGCCATGGGCTGAGCCTGAGCCTGGGCGGACCCGCGCCGCTGGACGAGACCCTGCTGATCAGGATTCGCCGCCTGCTCGATACCCACGGCATCGCGCTCTATAGCGAGCACCTGTCGTACTGCTCCGATGACGGTCATCTCTACGACCTGATGCCGATTCCGTTCACGCGCGCCGCCGTCGACTGGTGCGCCGCGCGCATACGCCGCACACAGGATCTGCTTGGACGCCGCATCGCCGTGGAGAACGTTTCCTACTATGCGGCGCCGGGACGCGAGATGGACGAGGCGGAATTCCTGCGCCAAGTGCTGCAGGCCGCCGATTGCGACCTGCTGCTCGACATCAACAACATCCACGTCAACAGCGTGAACCACGGCTACGACGCGGCCACGTTCCTCGATGCAATGCCGGGCGAACGCATCGCCTATTACCACGTCGCCGGCCACTACGATGAGGAGCCCGGACTCAAGATCGACACCCACGGCGCACCCGTGATCGATCCGGTCTGGACGTTGCTCGACCGCGCCTATGCGCGCTTCGGCGTGCGCCCCACGCTGCTCGAACGCGACTTCAATTTCCCGCCGCTGACGGAACTCGTCGCGGAACTCGACCGGATCCGCGCACTGCAGCAACGCCACACCGTCGCCGAGCGTCATGTCGCCCACGGCTGAACTCCACGCGCTGCAGCGCGATTTCGCCGCGTGCATCCGCGAACCCGAGCGCAGCGACCTGCCGCCCGGTGTCGCGCTGCGGCGCATGCAGGTGTATCGCGAACTGTTTTTCAACAATGTGGAAGGTTTGCTGTCGAGCAACTTCCCGGTCATCCGCACCTTGTATGCCGACGCGGACTGGAACGCGCTGATCGCGAGCTTCCTGCGCGACCATCGCGCGCAGACGCCGCTGTTCCCCGAGATTGGCCGTGAGTTCCTGCGCTGGCTCGAACAGCGCCAGCACGAGGGCCGCGACGACGCGCCGTTCCTGCTCGAACTCGCGCACTACGAATGGGCCGAGCTCGCACTGTCGCTGGACGAACAGAACATCGACGCGCTCGCGCACGATGCGGACGGCGACGTGATCGGCGGCGTGCCCGTGGTATCGCCGCTGGCGTGGGTGCTCGGTTATCGTTTTCCGGTGCACCGCATCGGCGGCGATTTCCGCCCCACCGAAGCACCAGCCGAGCCGACCCTGCTGCTACTGATCCGCGATCGGAGCGATCAGGTCAGCTTTCTCGAGGTCAACGCGCTGACCGCCGCACTGATCGAGCGGCTGCAGGCAAACATGCTGGCCGGCGAGCCGACCAGCGGCGCGGCTGTCGTCGCTGCGCTGCTGGCCGAGATCGCGCCCGGCAATGCCGCGGCGCTGCAACCGGCCGGCTGCGAGATCCTGCGCAACCTGCGCTCCCGCGAGGCATTGCTCGGCACGCAGTGAGCGCGAAAGCGATCGTCCGTGAGACCGGTCTTGTGCGGCAACTCCATCGCCGGCTGCCGCCATGACTGCCCTGATCACCCGCACCGTCACCTTCTGGGATGCGCTGACCGCCCGCCTGCATGGCGCCGCCGACGTCATCCCACCCGCTGTGCTGCGCCTGATCATGGGCTGGGAGTTCTGGGAATCCGGGCTGGAAAAGCTGCGCGGCGACAACTGGTTCGCCGATATCCAGGGCGCATTTCCGTGGCCCTTCAGCGTGATCCCGGCCGAACTGTCCTGGGGCATGGCGACCTGGTTCGAACTCGTCGGCGGGCTGATGCTCTGGCTGGGCCTTGGCACGCGCTTCTTCGCGTTCTCGCTGATGTTCCTGACCTTCGTCGCGACCGCCGCCGTGCACTGGCCAGACATGTGGAGCCTGTGGAGCGATCTGCTCAAGGGCTATGCGATCAGCAACAGCGGCCACGGCAATTACAAGCTGCCGCTACTGTTCGTCGTGATGCTGCTGCCGTTGATTTTCGGTGGCGCCGGCCGATTGAGCCTCGATCACCTGGTCGCACGCCTGGCCGGCGCGGCCGATCCCGTCACGCCGCAGCGCGACCTGTGGAGCGCGGCGCTGGCCGCTGCGCTGCTCGGCCTGCCGTTCCTCATGCTGATTCCGGCGCTGGGTATCGTGCTGCTCGGCGTTGCCGCGGCACTGGCCCTCGCCGCACGATGGCTGCGCGCGTGAATTAACAAGCCGCGCCGTGATGGGCGGCACAGGCGGCATCCGGTATCCTGCGACCATGTCCGAGCCCGCCCCTGTCATCAGCTACGCCCAGCGTTTCCGCGGTTTCCTGCCCGTCGTCGTCGACGTGGAAACCGGCGGATTCGATTCCGATCGCGATGCGCTGCTGGAAATTGCCGCCGTCATCATCCGCATGGACTCCGACGGCTGGGTCCATCCCGAGCCCGCCGTGTCCACGCACGTCGTGCCGTTTCCGGGCGCGAACATCGATCCGCGCGCGCTCGAGATCACGGGCATCGATCCGACCCATCCTTTCCGCGCCGCACTGGACGAAAAGGAAGCGCTGGACCACATCTTCCGACCGATCCGCAAGGCCATGCGCGAGGCCGACTGCCAGCGCGCGATCCTGGTTGGCCACAACGCCTCGTTCGACTTGGGTTTTCTCAACGCCGCCATCCGCCGCACCGGATACAAACGCAGTCCTTTCCACTTGTTCAGTTGTTTTGACACGGCCACGCTGGCTGGACTGGCCTACGGCCAGACGGTGCTTTCCAAGGCAGTCACGGCGGCAGGCTTCGACTGGGACAGCAATGAAGCACACTCGGCGGTTTACGACACCGAGCAGACCGCACGGCTGTTCTGCAGCATCGTGAACCGCTGGAAGGCGATGGAAGACGTCTACCGCAACAGCGCGAGCGCGAATGCGGGCGTCGCCGCTTGAAGCCGGCGCGTCCGCCCTCATAAGGGAGCTCTTGGCAAGTCCTAGCATCGATGCTCTTGTACTCAACACCAGATCTCCACAACCCCGCCAAACGCCTGCTGCGCAGACGTTCGGCCGTTCCGGCCCTCTGGGCGTTCAGAGTGATCAGAACCTGCGGTTCTGGGCGCTCACGCTTCACCCCCTTGACTCAAGGGGGCTCCAGAATCAAAAAATCGCCTTTTTCAAGGGCCCTATAAGCCGCCGCGCTCATGCCGATCTACGAATACATTGCTACGGAAAACGGCTGCGCGCGCTGCGCGCCCGGCTTCGATCACCTGCAGAAACTCAGCGACGGCGACCTGAGCTGCTGTCCGGATTGCGGTGCACCCGTGCGGCGAAAGATCTCCGCGCCCAATACCATCGTCGGCAACAGCCACCTGACCAGCGAAGGCCATGCTGCCAAGCACGGCTTCACGCAATACCGCCGCGCCGGCGGCGGGGTCTACGAGAAGACCGCCGGCAAAGGCCCCGACTTCATCAGCGGCGACTGAACCGCTGCGCCGTTCAGGCGATGCCGAGGCCTTCTATCGCCGCGATCGACTGCGGATCGAATCCGGCCAGCAAGGTGAACGCGCGGCCGCGGTCGGCGTAATCGCGGAACTGGTCAAAGCTCGGCGCACCCGGCGACAGCAGCACGACGCCGCCCGCAGGCGTCCACTGGCGCGCCAGTGCAACCGCTTCGGCCAAGCCTCCGCACTGCCCCAGCGCATAGGCCGGCTCCGACGTGCCGAGCAGTTTGGCGATACGCGTGCCGCTGGCGCCGAGACAGATCACCGCATGCGGCGGCCGCCATTGCGCATGCCGCTGGAATTCGCTCCAGTCCAGGCCGCGGTCGAATCCGCCGACGAGCACGCTGACCGCGCGTCCCTCGAGGCTGCGCAGCGCCTCGATCGTCGCCTGCGGTGTCGTCGAGATGCTGTCGTTGACCCACGTCAGGCCGCCCTGCTCGCCCAGCGTCTGCAGCCGGTGCGGCAGCGGCTGGAACGTACGTGCTGCCGGCAACGCAGCGCGCGCGTCCAGTCCCAACGCGTCGATGACGGCAAGGGCAGCGCAGAGATTCAAGCCGTTGTGGTCGCCGGCCAGGGGCAGCTGGCGCAGGTCGAACAGGCGCTCGTAGCCACGCATGATCATGCCTTCGGCCACATGCCAGCCCGCCACGGTGCCGAACACCTGACGGCGCGGATGGGCCGCCGTGCGCGCGACCAGTTCGTGCTGCAGCCCGTTGACGACGAGGGTCGCGGCGCGCTCGGCCAGGACCAGCTTGTCGGCGACGTAGCGCTCGCGCGAGCCGTGCCAGTCCAGGTGTTCCTCATAGAGGTTATTGACCAGGCCGACATCGAGGCGCTCGATCTCGGTGGTCTGGAAGCTCGACAATTCCACAATCCAGCAGTCGACGCTTTCCGGCGTGTCCAGCAATTCCAGCAGCGGCAGGCCGATGTTGCCGGCCAGCGCGACGCGCTGGCCGCGGCTGCGCAGCAGGTGCGCGATCAGCGCACTGGTCGTGCTCTTGCCCTTGGTGCCGGTCACGCCGACGACGCGGGCGAGCGGGTTTTCGCCGAACCACAGCGCCGTGGATGAGGTGATGCACACGCCGGCGCTACGCGCTTCCACGAGCGCCGGCAGGTAGGCGCTGATACCGGGCGACTTGACCACGACGTCGAAGCTCCACAGCAGCCCGGCGTACGGTTCGGTCGTGACGTAGTCGAGCGCGTCCTGATGAAACGGCTGCGCCTGGGCGGCTTCCGCCTCGCTGCAGATCAGGGCGATGCGCTGGCCGGGCAGTCGCCGGCGCAGCGCGGCCAGGGTCGCGCGGCCTTCCCGGCCGTAACCCCACACTGCGACACGCTTGCCCGCGAGATCAGCAAAGCGCATCGAGAATCCCGGCCAGTCGCGGCGGCAGACCGTGCGGGCCGGCCGGCCGCAGCAGCGCGTCGAGGTCCAGTTCAGCGGCATCGAGTTGCGGCAGCACGACCTGGCGGAAGCGTGCCACCAGCGCATCCTCGCGCCATTCCGGACGCTGGCTCAGCGCGTACAGCGCGGCGCGCGACTCGCGCCCTTCGCCGACGCATTCGAACGGTTTGTGCCCATGGAACTCCAGCAGCGCGTCGAAGCCCTGCTGCTGCGCGTCGTCATCGAGCAGGTTCCGCCCGAAGATGCCGAGCAGGCGTGGCTTGGGCACGAACGGCGCCAAGGCAAGAAAGACAAAATGGCACTTTGGGCATTGGCCGCACCAGCGGTCCGCCGGACGCGGACCGAGGATGCGGAAGTTGCGGTTGCAGCTGGAGAAAAAACCGTCGTAGCGCACTTCGCGCGCGAACAGGCGCGTCACTGCGAGCTCCGACAGCGGCCGCAGCAGCGAGCAGTAGTTCAGGTCCGCCGCCACATGGCTACGCAGCCAGGTGGCAAGGCTTTGCTCGAACTCCCAGCTCTTGCTCCACTGGTGATTGACCGCCTGGCCGTCGTACTCCAGCGTCGCGCTCGAGGCCGAGCGCTCGTTGGAGAACACCACGCTGTCGTAGCCGTACAGCAGCGCCGCGAGCACGAGGATGGCGGAATTGATCGCGGTGACCGGAATATGCCCGTTCCAGGCCCCCGCCTTGTTGTATTCGAACAGTTCGGGCGCGAGCTCGCGGCGGATGTTCAGGCCGGTCAGCCCGGTCTGCACTACACAGGCGGCGATCAGCGGCGAGTTGCCGACCCAGGCCGCGGTCGCGTTTTCGCCGTGCTGCCGCAGCAGCTCGGCCGACACCAGCGAGTCCTTGCCGCCACCGATCGGCAGCAGGCTGCGCGCGGGCAGGCCCAGCGCGGTTGCAGGCGTGAACGTGCCGGCGCGCGGAAAGCGGATGTGCTCGCGCAGGTCCAGGCCGTTCTGGTAGGCGAACTCGCCGAGGCCGTGCAGGTAGAGCGCGTCGAGCAACTGCGCGGTCGGCGTGTCCGGTTCACCGTTCTCCACGACGATCACGGCCGGCACGCCAGCCTTGTAGTAGCTCACGCCAGCGACGAGGTGCAGCAGTTTCAGCGCCGCGGCAAACGCCGCCTCGCGTTCGGGCGGCAGAACCGGCGCATCCGGAAACGTGATGCGTTCGACCAGTTCGCTGTCCTGGTCGAACGCATACACGAGTTGCGCCACGCCGTCGCGATAACCGGCATGGATGAAACGGAAAGCCGCGGCCTTGCGCGGATCAGACAGCGGCACGGTGAAGCTCCTTGCGGTGCAGACGGTTGACGAGCACGCAGAGCGCCATGACCAGCGGTGCGCTGGCCCAGCCGACGAATGCCGCCGCGTAGATCGAAAGTCCGAACATGACAGAGAAGATTTCCCCGCCTCCCAGGTGTTTTTCGGTGGACAGCAGGAGCGCGGCAAATATCGGCCCAAACAGGAGGTGCGTCACCAACGCCATCAGCAGGCCCGTACCCAGTGGCGCCAGCCAGGGCGATGCGATGCTGCGCACCAGCAACGGCCAACCGAGCAGCACCGCGACCTGCGCGGCCAGCACGGCGGCGACCGCCGCGCCCCAGAAATCGGCAAGGGACATCCGGAAAACCGCGCACAGCACGACTGTGGCGAGCACAGGCAGTACCGCCGCCGCCAGATGCAGCACAACGCGCGATGCGATCAAACCACGGACTCCCCCGCCGGAATGCGCAGATTGTAATGCGAAGCCATGCTCGCCCCGTAGGCACCGGCGTGGGCGATGAGGATCACGTCGCCGTCGCGGCATTCGGGCAGGCGCCGATTCGAGCCGAGCACGTCGCCGGACTCGCAGATCGGCCCGACCACCTGGTACAGCGTATCGGCCGTATCGCCCTCGCGCGTGAGATTGACGATCTCGTGCCAGGCGTCGTACAGCGCCGGCCGGATCAGCGAGTTCATGCCGGTGTCCACGCCGACGTAGCGGTACTCGCCCTTGCGCTTGGTCTGGGTCACGCGCGCGATCAGCACGCCGGCCTCGGCGACGAGGTAGCGGCCAGGCTCCATCCACAACTGGAACTGTGGATAGGCTTGCTTGATCTCGCTCAGGCAGGCATCGAGCGCGGCGAGGTCCAGCGGCGTGTCGTCGGGACGCGTGGGAACGCCCAGGCCGCCGCCAATGTTGATCGTCTCGATGCGGGTAAAGCGCTGCGCCAGCGCGGCCAGCTGCGCGTACACCTCGCGCCAGTGGCCCGTGTCGAGGATGCCCGAGCCCAGGTGCGCATGCAGGCCGACGACGGCGACGTCGAAGCGACGCGCGAGCTGGCGGAATTCTTCCACCTGATCGAGGCTCAGGCCGAACTTGGAACCGGCTCCGCCGGTACGCACCTTGTCGTGATGGCCGCGGCCAGTGCCGAGATCGACGCGCAGGATGATTTCGCGGCCGCGGAAGGTTTCGCCCCAGTGCTGCAGCGGATGCAGATTGTCGATCGTCACGCGCGCGCCGAGCCCGAAAGCCGCCGCGTATTCATGCTGCGGCGCGAAATTCGGCGTGAACAGCAGACGGTCGGCCGGCACGAGCGCGGCGGCACGTTCCAGTTCGGCCGGGGACACGCATTCCAGCCCGAAGCCTTCGTCGGCGATGGTCTGCAATACCGACGGATGACTGTTCGCCTTCAGCGCGTAGAACCAGCGATCGGTGGCCGCGAGCGTGCGCAGACGCCGCGCACGTTCGCGCACTGTGGCCAGATCGTAGATGTACCGCGGCGTCTGCTGCGCCGCCAGCTGCAGCAGGTCGTCGCGGCGCAGGCGCCACCACGGTGTTTCGGCGCGGGGCATCGCGGCGGCGTACAGCTCGCTCCAGGCCGGACCGAACACCGCCGGATCTTCGGCGCGCAGCGCTTCGGTCCTGATCAGCGCCGCGTGCAGCGTCGGCACCAGTCCGTCCGCGGCCGCCTCGTCGACCACGATGGTGAGATTGAGGTTGTTGGACGACTGCGAGACCAGGTGCACGCGCAGCAGGTCGAACTCGGCCAGCACGCCCGCCAGACGCGGCAGCAGCGAGCGCATGCCGCGACCGACCAGGGTCACCGCGGTGCACGGCGCGATGACCTTGATCCGACAGACTTCTGCCAGGTCCGCCGCCAGCGCCGAGAGCACGTCGGAATTGACCAGGTTTTCCGACGGGTCCAGCGACACCGTGACGTTGGTCTCGGCGGAGCTGATCAGATCGATCGACAGACCGTGCCGCTTGAAGCGCTCGAATACGTCGGCGAGGAAGCCGACCTGCTGCCACATGCCGATGGATTCCATCGAGATCAGCGTGATGCCGCGGCGTTCGCTGACTGCTTTCACGCTCGGCGCCGCAGCCGCGACGGAGGCGCGGATCTCGGTGCCGGCCAGTTCCGGACGGTTGGTGTCGCGCACGACGAGCGGCACCTGCGCCTCGCGGACGGGGTTGAGGCAGCGTGGGTGCAAAACCTTCGCACCCGTGGTGGCTATTTCCTGCGCTTCCTCGTAATCCAGCCGTGACAGCAGGCGCGCCGATGGAACGATGCGCGGGTTGGCCGAGAACAGGCCGGCGACGTCGGTCCAGATTTCGACCTTCTCTGCCTTGAGCAAGGCACCGAAATACGCCGCCGACGTGTCCGAACCGCCGCGGCCGAGGATCACCGTTTCGCCGGCCGCGTTGCGCGCCATGAAGCCCTGGCTGATGAACACCTCGCCCTGCGCGGCCAACCCGGCCGCGAATGCCGCGTCCGGCGCGGTCGGCACGGAGGCCGACAGGTAACAGTTCCACGCATTCTGATTCGGCAGCGCCTGCGCGAGCAGGTGCTGGCGCGCGTCGAGCCAGCGCGTCGCCAGTCCCTGGGCGCTCAGATACGCCTGACCCAGCGTGGAGGACAACTGTTCACCGAGCGCCAGCACTTCGGCCTGCCACGGCAGTTCGGCGGTTTCGGCACGCGTATCGGCAGCCAGCGCGGCCAGCCGGTCCAGCCAGTACTGCAACGTCGCGCGTTCGGTCAGGCCGAGTTCGTCGAACATGGCCTCGTGGCGCGCGGCAATTTCCGCCTGCAGCTGCCGGCGCCGCTCGCGGTCGCCGCCCGCCTCGGCGATGGCCTTGAGTTTGTCGGTGATCCCCGAGAGTGCCGACACGACGATCAGCACGCGTTTTCCCTGCGCATGCCAGTCGCGGGCGATGCGGCCGATGGTGTCCCAGCGGGGACGCGTGGAGACGCTGGTGCCGCCAAATTTGACGACGATCCAGCCGGCATGCGCGCCAGGCGCAGAATCGAGGGAGTTCACACCGTTCCTTTCATTGCAGGGGGAAGCCGCGGAACCGCGGCGCGACCGATTCTTTCCGCGCCCGCAGCAGAACGCAATGAAACGACCATGGCGAGGCGGAATAAGGGCGCGCGACGGGCGCCCGGCGTGAAACGGCTCGCTGCGACTTCGCGTGGTGTCCGATACGATGCGAGGAAAAACCGGGAGTGCTCCATGAAATCGATTCTTTTGGCTTCGCTGGGACTGTTCGCAGGCACCGCGACCGCCATGGCCCCGCCGGCCTGGCAGTCCTTGGATACGCCGGCAAACGCGCTGGCTCCGGCCGCCCTGCACAATCCTGCCGCCACCGCCGTGCAGCGCATCCGTATTGACCCGATCGCACTGCGGCAGGCCGATGAACTGAGTCTGTCCCTGCCCGGTGGACGTAGCTACACGCTCAAAGTGGTTTCGCGCGATGCGCGCGGCGACGGACTGTGGCTGCTCGGCAGCCTCGATGGCGAGAGCACCGCGCAAGTCAGCCTGAGCCTGACCGGAGACTATCTCGGCGGTCTGATCAGCGCGCCCGAGGGCAACTACGAGATCACGACAATGGCCGATGGCAGTCAGGTCGTCGTCGCGCTGGACCAGGACAAGTTTGCCGAATGCGCCACGACTGACGCCGAAGCAGTCGAGGGCGCCCCGCAGGCGAATGCGCCGGCAAACGCGCCCTTGGCGCCGCTCGTGGATGCGCCTGCGCAAACCGACGTGCTGATCGTGTTCTCGCCCGAGGCGGCCACTTCGCTCGGCGGCACCGCTCCGGCGCGCGCGTTTGCCCAGTCCGCGGTGGACAGCGCCAATACCGCGTTCCGCAACAGCGACATGACGACGCGCTTCCGCCTGGCCGGCTTCCGCATCACGACCCGTGCAGAGGCCGGCAACAGCAGCGACGACCTGAACTGGGTCCGCAACGATCCGGAAGTCGCCGGCTGGCGCAACGAGGTCGCCGCCGACATGGTTTCGATGATCACCCAGGTCATGTCCGACGCCTGCGGCCGGGGCTATCTGCAGTCCTCGCCCGGCGCCGGCTTCGCCCCGTCGGCATACCAGGTCTCCGCGCGCGGCTGCGCGATCGGCAACCTGAGCTACGCGCACGAGCACGGCCACAACATGGGCATGGGCCACGATCCTGGCAACGGCAATGGCGCTTATGCGTATTCGTTGGGCCATTTCGTCGACGGCTCGTTCCGCACCGTGATGGCGTATAGCACCAACTGCACCGGCGGCTGTACGCGGCGGCCGTACTTCTCCAACCCGGCGGTCAGCTACAGCGGCAATCCCACCGGCATCGCCGACCAGCGCGACAACCACCGCACCGGCAACATGACCGCCGGCTTCGTCGCGAATTTCCGCACCAGCGGCATCATTTTTCTGGACGGGTTTCAGTAGAGACCGAGGAATCGTAACGACCGAGGCACTTGGGCCGACCACCAGATCTCCACAACCCTCGCCAACGCTGCGCGTTGTCCGCCCCCTTAACTTAAGGGGGCTCCAGAAGCAGGCCATACACGTGCCTGACAGCAAAAGCGCCCGGTCAGAGTGATCAGAACCTGCGGTTCTGATCGATCACTCTTCACCCCCTCAAGGTGGCTCCAGAGGCGAATGCGCGTTCCCGTTTGTGCTGGCAGGCAGCAAAAGCCGCCTGAGAGGCGGCTCGTTGGCTTCGGCTGATAGTTGCGACGGTGTACGGCGGCCGAAGATCGCCGTACACCGCCGCCGCACACCCCCCCCCTAGCGGCCGTGCGCGCCGTACTCATTGAAACCCGTTACAGAACACGGAATCCTGAGGCAGTCCGTTGACGCCCGGATTGGCGGCCAGATACGCCGCGATCTGTTGCGGCGAGTAGTTGCGCATGTGGAATACCGCCCGCGAGCTTATGCCAGGGACCTCGCCGATCAAGGTAAAGCAGCCAGCAATTTCGTTCGCATCGGAGGCAAAGGAGATCTGGCCGTTCGCATCGGTGAACGCCACGATGACGCGACCGCTCTCAAGGCCAGCATGGAGCGTCGCGCTTGCGCCCTCGGCCGGTGCGGTCAGCGTGACCAACGTGTCGGGAACCGGATTTCCGTTCTCGTCGCGCACGATCGCGGTCATCGTCGACGGGAACGGTTGGCCGACCGGCGCGGACTGCGAGCCGCCGCCGCTGACGGTCAGCGTGGAATTGCCGCCCGGGATCGCGCTTTCGGCCATGCGTACGTCGGAATATTCGGCGCTGGCGACGAGCGCCGCGGTCAGCAATCCCTGCGGCCGGTCGAACAACTGCAGACCGAGCGGCGCCGGTGTCACCGTACCGGTGTCGTGATGCAACTGGATGCGCAGGGTCGTCGCATCGACCGCGTCGGCGCGTACCTGCGCTGCCGGCGCGGTCGTGCTGGCCACCAGCGGCGATCCGCCCGCATGCAGCGAAATGCCGGTCCCGGCGGTCGCGAGCAACGGCAGATCCAGCAGTACGCCGGCATTCAGGTGAGCGATCAGCGTGTAGCGCTTGTTCGACTGCGTGCTGCTGGCAAGGGTCTGACCGAAGTGGCCGCCGTTGTTGACGATGCCGAGCATGTCGACGCCGAGCAGGCCGCTGATCGTGGCGGTCTTTGTGACCGAACTGATTTCCAGCGTCGGCGGCACCAGCAGACCGAGCACACCGTTGTACGAACCCGTCCAGGGACCGCTGCCGATCGGCACGTCGGTGCCGGACGCGCCTATCACGCCGCCGCCGACACTGCCGGCATTGGCGGGCACCGAGAAATCGCCATTCGGCACAACCAGGAAACCGGCGCTCGCGGCGCCAGCGAGCCAGAATCCCGCAACCAGTGCAACGCAGAGCGAACGGAACGCGGCCATGGCTGTGCGAGCTGCCGAGCACCGATTCCGAAGACTGCAGGCAAAGCGAATCGTGGTGTTCATTTGCGTATCCTCCGGCTGTGAATGAATCGCGGAAGATTTCGGAGAAACCCCTGCGACTCCCCAAGTTTTGACCTCAGCCAGACACCGGTCGCGAGCCTTCCAACTCCTGAAACCAGGTCCGGGCGGTCTCGTCATACGGTGACGAGTGCCGCACGGCCGACACTAGCGATCGAGAAAACTATTTACAATGTATAAAAGTTGATAATAATTCCGCCTCCCCGATAAGGCGAAATTATGAAATAGGCATTACGCCGGATGGCGATCCGGGTTACTACCTAGCGAGCTTGCCGAAATGGCCGAAAACCACTTCGCCATCGACGATGGTTGCCTCAATCCGGTCGCGGGGAATCCCCTGCGCCTCCAATGCAAACGGATCGGCGCGCAAGATCGTGAAATCCGCCTTCCGACCAACGGTAATCGTGCCGAGGTCGGACTCCGCGAATTGCGCGAACGCGGCACCGGCGGTGAAGCCCCGCACGGCTTCCGTGAGGGTCAGACGCTGCGCCGGCAGCCAGCCCCCGCGCGGCTTGCCGTCGAGATCCTGGCGCGAGACGGCGGCGTAGAGCCCCAGCAACGGACTGACCTGCTCCACGGGGAAATCCGAGCCCAGCGCCAGGGGTACCTTGGCCTCGACGAAACGCCGCCAGGCATATGCGCCAGCGAGACGCTGCTGGCCGACGCGCGCACGTGCCCATGGCATGTCGCTGGTCGCATGTGTCGGCTGCATCGAGGCAATCACTTTCAACTCGGCGAAACGCGCGATATCGGCAACATCGACGATCTGCGCGTGCTCGATGCGCCAGCGGTGGTCGCCGCGCGCGGAATCGCCGAGCACCTGCGCATAGGTGTCCAGCACCAGTTGGTTACCGCGATCGCCGATCGCGTGCGTGGCCACCTGCACACCGCAGCCCTTCGCCTTGGTCACGATGCGGCGGAATTCGTCGGGCGCGGTGACGAGCAGTCCGCGGTTGCCAGCGTCGTCGCTGTACTCGGCCTTGAGCGCGGCGCCGCGACTACCCAGCGCGCCGTCGATGTAGAGCTTGACCGCACGCATCTGCAGGCGCCCGCCCGGATGCGCATACCGGCCGTCGCGACATAGCGTATCGAGCGCGGCGCCGTCGGCATCGGCCATGGCATAGATGCGCAGCGGCAGTTCGCCCGCATCGGCCAGCTCACGCAGCACCGCCAGGTCCTCGCGGCTGACCCCGGCGTCGTGCACGCCAGTCAGGCCGCTCTCGAGCAGGGTCCGGAATGCCAGCGCGTAGGCGCGGCGCTTCAACGCCGCATCGGGCTTGGGCAGGGCCGCGTCGAGCAGTCCCATGGCCGCATCGATCAGGACGCCACTGGGTTTGCCGTTCACGCGTTCGATGCGGCCGCCGTCGGGCTGCCAGTCGCCGCCTAGATCGCGCGGCGCGCGCTTGAGCGCCGCCGAATTGGCCCAGGCCGCGTGTCCGTCGACGCGACGCAGATAGACCGGCCGATCTGGAAACGCCGCGTCCAGGTCGGCCGCGGTCGGGAACACCTTTTCCGGCCAGTCGTTCTGATCCCAGCCACGACCGATCAGCCACGCATCCGCCGGCAGCTTCGCCGCGTGCGCGCGCAGACGGTCCAGCACCTGCGCCTTGGACGCCGTGCCGCGCAAGTCCGCGTTCAGCAGCGACAGGCCGAGGCCGAGTACATGGCCGTGCGCGTCGATCAGGCCCGGCAGCACGGTGGCTCCGCCGGCGTCGATGCGTTGCGCCTGCGGGAACTGCGTGCGCAGTGCGTCGTCGGCACCTACGGCAACGATACGGCCGGCCTCGTCCCATGCCACGGCCTGCGCCTCGGGCCGCGCCGCATCGAGCGTGTACAGGCGCGCATTGAACAACACGGTCGCCGCCACGGCATCCGTCCCCCACAGCACCAGCAGCAACGCCATCAGCATCGATCGCATGAGTCCGTCCTCATCGGGAAAAAATCCACATCACTGTGGCGAGCGCGAAGCATCGGCGCAAGCCGCGCGGCCAGGCCGGGGGCCGCGCCATGCACTGCGGCCGATGCCGCGCGCGCCGGCGCAGGCCGTAGCCACATGTCATGAGGCCACTGAGCCGCCGATTGCCAAGTGCAACCCACGTCCTCCATGCTTGCGCTCCCTCCGACGGGCCGCCAGGAAGCAGCCGGTTGGAGCGATCCGAATAAGCACGCGATCAAGCGCCGCTTGCGCCGTTCGCGGGAGAAAGGGTGGAGATCCTTTCTCGACCGGCGACCACAGGGGAACCACGATGTCCGAATCCAGCAATCCCGGCTACGCGCGCCGTCTCGGCGTGCTCGACGCCACCATGGTCGTGGTCGGCGGCATCATCGGCGCGGGAATTTTTCTGAATCCGGCGGTCGTCGCGCAGCGCAGCGAATCGCCCGGCATGATCATGCTGGCCTGGAGCCTCGGCGGCGTGTTCGCGCTGGCCGGTGCCTTCATCTACGCCGAACTCGGCGCGCGCCGCCCGCAGGCCGGTGGCGGCTATGTCTACCTGCGCGAATCGTACGGGCCGCTGATCGCCTTCCTGTTCGGCTGGATCATGCTGCTGGTCAACTATTCCGGCTCGATCGCCGCAGTCGCGGTGACCTTCGCGAGCTATGCCTGCCAGGTCACAGGCCTGCCGCTGTCGCTGATCAAGCCGGTCGCGATCGGGGCGATCTTCCTGCTGGCCGGGATCAACTTCTTTGGCATCCGCGCCGGTGCGCTGGTGCAAAACCTGGCCACGATACTCAAGCTGGTCGCGGTCATCGCCGTCGTCGTCGTCGGCCTCGCCTTCAGCGGCATCGCTCCGCCGCCAACCGTCGGCGTGGCGACGACGACGAGCAGCCTGGGCAGCGCGATGCTGCCGGTGCTGTTCGCCTACAGCGGCTGGTTCTACATCAACAACATCGCCGGCGAGATCCGCGAGCCGCAGCGCAACATCCCGCGCGCGCTGGTGCTCGGCATGCTGACCTGCACGGCTTGCTATCTGCTCGCCAACTACGCCTATCTGCATGTGCTCGGACAGGCCGGACTGGCCGCGAGCACGGCGCCGGCGGCGGAGCTGATGCAACGTGCGTTCGGTTCCACCGGTTCGCTGCTGATCGGCGCCGGCATCGCCATCTCGACCTTCGGCTTCTGCAACATCGCGATTCTCGGCGGCTCGCGCATGTTCCAGGTCATGGGCGCCGACGGCGTGTTCTTCCGCGCCACCGCGCACCTGCATCCGACCTACCGCTCACCGGACGTGGCCCTGGCAGTGCTCGCACTGTGGTCGGCGCTGCTGGTGCTCAGCGGCAGCTATGGCCAGTTGCTGGACTACGCCACGATCGGCGACTGGATCGGCAGTGCGATGGTTGCCGCAACGCTGTTCTACTACCGCCGCCACGAAGGTGCCGAAACCGTGTTCCGCGCGCCGCTGCATCCACTGCTGCCGCTCGCCTTCATTGCCGCGGTCGCTTTCGTCGTCATATCGAGCGCGATCGCTCAGCCGCGCGAGACCCTGATCGGCCTGGGCATCATCGTGCTGGGCGTGCCGGCCTATTACCTGTGGCGCTTCGTCTATCGGCCGCGTTGACGGCCGCGCTGACATGAAGCGGCCGCGCCGGATCGACGCCCTGACGCGGCCGGTGCCGGCGATGGCCCCTGTTCGCTCCTGCCGGCTGCTGCGACAATCCGCGTCTGCACAGCGGAGAGTTACATGCCTCAAGCCAATGCCAAGATCGACAAGGCAGCTACCGCGGCCGCGGCGGTCGTGCCGGGTCCGATCGAGCTGACCATCAACGGCGAAACCTTCCGCCATACGGGCGCACCCGACATGCCGCTGTTGTGGTACCTGCGCGACGTGCTGCGCCTGACCGGCAGCAAGTATGGCTGCGGCGTCGGCCAATGCGGCGCCTGCACGGTTCATGTCGACGGCAAGGCGCAGCGTTCCTGCCTGCTGCCGATGAGCGCGCTGTCCGGCCAGACCATAACGACGATCGAAGGCATCGCCAGCGGCGACGACCTGCACGCCGTGCAGCAGGCCTGGATCGACGAGGACGTACCGCAATGCGGCTACTGCCAGGCCGGCCAGATCATGGCTACGGTCGATCTGCTCAAGCGCAAGGCGCAACCCAGCGACGCCGACATCAGTCAGCTCACCAACCTGTGCCGCTGCGGCACATATCCGCGCATCCGCAAAGCGGTCAAGCGGGCCGCGCAACTGCTGGCAGACGCAAAGGCCGCAGAAGCCAAAGCAGCCGAGGCGAAGGCGGCGGAAGCAAAAGCAGCAGAGGCGAAGTCATGAACGGCCTCAACCGGCGCCAATTCATCAGCGTCATGCTGACCGCGGGCGGCGCATTGCTCGTCGGCCTGCGTCACGCCGCCGCAGCGTTCCAGCCGAAGGTGCCGATCGACATGCTCGGCGAAGCGCTGACCTCGCTCGGCGCCTTCGTGCGCATCGAACGCAACAATCGCATCGTCATCGGCGCACGCGGCTGCGAGATCGGCCAGGGAGTGATCACCTCGCTGCCGATGCTGATCGCCGAGGAACTCGACGCCGACTGGAATCGCGTGCGGGTCGAGCAGCTTCCCTACGGCTACGAGATCGGCCCCGACGGCGAGACCAACCGCTACGGCCCGCAGGGCGCTGGCGGCAGCACCAGTATCACCGACGGCTGGAAGGATCTGCGCCAGGCCGGTGCAGTCGCACGCTGGCTGCTGGTGGAAGCCGCCGCGCAGCACTGGCAACTGCCGCACGACCGCCTTGCGACCGAAGCCAGCCATGTCGTTCATCCGGACGGCACGCGCATGCCGTACGCCGAACTGGCCGAGCGCGCCGCGGGCGTATTGCCGCCGCCGGAGCCGGTCACGCTGAAGAAGCCCGAGCAGTACCGCGTCATCGGCAAACCGGCCAAGACCGTCGACGCGCGCGCGATCGTGACGGGCCGCGCCATTTTCGGTATCGACGCCTACATGGGCGGCGCGCTGACCGCGGTAATGCTGCGTTGTCCACACTTGGACGGCAGCGTCGATACGGTCGATGACACCCAGGCACGCAAGGTCCCCGGCGTTCGCGATGTGTTCGTCATCGACGGCCCGGTGCCGGGATCGTCGTTCGACACGAACCTGGCCGCCGGTGTCGCCGTGGTCGCCGACGACACCTGGGCCGCGATCAAGGGCCGCAGCGCGCTCAAGGTAACCTGGAAGCCGGGCCCGTGGACGCAGGAATCCAGTACCGCACTGGAAGCCCGGGCCGCCGAGGCGCTCAAGGGCGATGGCGTTTCCGTGCGCAGCGACGGCGACATGGCGGCCGCGCGCAAGGCCGCCAAGCGCACGCTCCAAGCGCGCTACCAGGTGCCGTTCCTGGCCCACGCGACGATGGAACCGCCGCATGCGCTGATCAAGATCGAACCCGACCGCGCGCTGTTCATCGGCTCGCTGCAGAGTCCCGGCGGCGCCTCGACCGTCATCGCCAATCTGACCGGGCTGGCGCGCGACAAGATCGAAATCCGCATGACCCGCGCCGGCGGCGGGTTCGGCCGGCGCCTGGAGAACGACTATGTCGCCGAAGCCGTGATGATCGCAAAGAAGGCCGGCAGGCCGATCAAGCTGATGTGGACGCGCGACGACGACCTGCGCCACGACTTCTATCGTCCCTACGGCCTGCACCAGCTCAGCGCGACACTGGACCGCAAGAACCAGCTTACCGGCTTCGCTCACCTGTGCGCCGCGACATCGATGAACTACCGCATCGCGCGCAAGAAGGAGCGTCCGCCGGGCCAGGGTTGTCTCGAAGCCGACGATTTCCCGGCTGGCCTCGTGCCCAATCTCGACAAGCGCTTCTTCTCGCTGGAATCGGGCATGCCGCGCGGCCCGTGGCGCGCACCACTGCATACATTCCATGCGTTCGCGGTGCAGAGTTTCATCGATGAAATCGCCCACGAGACCAAGCAGGACGCGGTCGAGCTGCGCCTGAAACTGCTCGGCGAAGCGCGCGAACTCGACTACCAGGGCCACGGCGGCCCGAAATTCGACACCGGCCGGCTCGCCGCGGTACTGACGCGCTGCGCCGACGCGATCGAATGGACGCGCAAGCGCAGCGACGGCCGCGGCGTCGGCATCGCCTGCCACTTCACGTTCGGCGGCTATGCGGCGCACGCGTTCGAGGTCTCGATGGACGGACGCGACCTGCGCATCCACCGCGCGATCTGCGTCGCCGACGTCGGCCGCGTGGTCAACCCGCTCGGCGTCGACGCGATGATGGCCGGCGGCACCATCGACGGCATATCGACGGCGCTGAACCTGGCCATCACGGTCAAGGACGGCCAGGTGCAGCAGTCGAGCTTCGGTGACTACGCGATAGGTCGCATGGCACAAATGCCGCATGAGGTCGAGGTCATCGTGCTTCCGAGTGAGCGAGAGCCCTCGGGCGCCGGGGAGATGGGCATTCCCAGCGTCGCGCCGGCCCTCGCCAACGCGATCTACGCGGCGACCACGGTGCGCGTGCGCAAGCTGCCGCTGCTGGGGGAATTGAATCGCCTGCTCTGAACCACCCGCGGCGCGCAAGCGCAGCCGAACGATGCGGACAAATTAACTTTGCGCATTTTTTCCGGAAGCCGAATAGCTTGATCTACCGCGAGCTGCTTCCGTGCGCGCCATTGCGCCCGCTGCTGCGTTGCTGCTGGTCCGTACGCGGCACACCGGTTGCGACGACACCGCAACGCGTGTTGCCGGATGGGTGTGCCGACCTGCTGTTCGATCTGGGAGGCGAGGAACCGCAGGCGCACTGGATCGGCACGATGAGGCGCGCCGTGCTCGTGCCGACGCGACGTAACGCGGTCGATCTGTTCGGCCTGCGCTTCGCGCCCGGCGGACTACACGCGCTGCTTGGCATGCCGATGTCCGTCTGCACCGATCGCCGC
>NZ_JAVTWC010000095.1:0-39769 GCF_032229445.1 Tahibacter sp. | reverse complement strand
GGGAATCGTCAGAGCGGAGCGGGAGGGCGTTGGAGCCGGTGGCCGAACCGCAAGTTTCTTACCGGCTCCAACGCCCAACGGGCAGGAGGATTCGGGCGAGGACGGGTTTCGCCCTGCTTTTCCCGATTCCCCATTCCCGGCTCCTCAGCGAATTTCCAGCGCCCGCTCGCGCCGCTCGACTACGCTCATGTCGGCCTGGTTGGACAGGCGTAGGTCGCGCAGTTCGTACGGTGCGCTCAGCTTGCTGCCGGCCAGGGCCTGGGCGTCGAACGTCAGCGTCAGCTTGCCCGCGCCGGTCGCCAGCCACGTGGCCGACTGGGCATAGGCGGCCGGCCGGCGCGCGCCGTCGGTGGCGGTGCCGTACAGAACGCCCGCCAGTTGATAGCGGCTGGCGCTCGCGGTCTCGACACCGACATCGACGCTGAGCCCCTTGCCGCGCGCACCGTCCAGCGCAGTGCTGACTTCACCGCTGAGGCGCGCGCTCGCGCGGCTAACAGCCAGTGCGGTCTTGGCGTCGCGCAGCACCGGCGCCCGCGCGTCGCCACCGCTCGCGAAGGCATGCACCTCCCACAGCGCCGGTCCGCCGGCATGCGTCGCATCAGGCACTATGTCGGCCTGCCAGCTGCCGTCCGCCTGCAACGACAGTTCGAAGGCCTGGCTGTGGCCGTCGGGTGCGGTCAGCATGCCTTTGGCCGAGGATGCTTTTGCGCCGTGCAGGTTGGCCGTGATGCGCACGCTTTGACCCGCGACGACGGTGTCGCGCGCGGCCCCGAGGCGCAGCACGGTGCTGCTGGTCGGTTCGAACACGTGGATCAGGTAGTCGCCGCGCGCGGCCGGCGCGGACAGGCGCAGATTGCCCTTGCCGGTGCCTGGTGCGAGCTTGGCGATGACCGTGCCTTCGGACACGTCCATGCCGGCGGCGCGCAGCGCGGCTTCGTCGGCCAAGCTTTGCGTCGCCTCACGTCCACTGAGCTGACGGCCGTTGCCGCTGATCACCAGATCGTCGATGCCAAGGCGACTGGAATTGTTGCCATGTGGACTGATGCGGATCAGCGCCGCTTCTGCCGTGGTCGGCAGGGCCACGCCGCGCTGCAGCTCGGCTTCGCTCGCATTGAGCCAGTATTCGCGGCTTTCCTGCACGAATGGGGTGGGGCGGTCGGTCAGTGCCTCGGCCGGATCGAGTGCCCAGGACACCTGCACCGGCGTGCGGTCGAGCGCAGCAGCGGCGCGGTCGTCCTTGGCGGCAGACAGGCGTGTGGGCACCTGGTCGGTGGCGGTGGCAGCGTTCAGGCGCAGGTCGGCGGCGGTGGCGTGGCCGGCGAGGCCCAGGGCAATGCTCGCGGCCAGTGCCGCGGATTTCAGTATCGACATGTCGGAGTCCTCAGATATCGTCGCGCAGGATGCGGTCCAGACCGAAGCAGGCGCGCCGGCTCTGGTTGTGGGACAGCGGTTCGGAGCCCGCCATGCGATCGATATCGCGGAACCAGGTGCGGCCTGCGGCCTGCTGGCTGGTGCAGTTGAGGAACCCGTCGGAGCAGCTCGCGAGCCAGTTCTGCGTCGTTTCCAGTCCGACGTTGTACTGATAGCCGCCGCACCAGCTGTCGCCGTCGAACGGCGAGGAGTCGACATCGGTGCCGACCACATTCCAGAAACCCTTGGGCAGGGCCGGGCGTCCGGCCGTGCCGAGCAGGTTATTCTGGTTGTATTGAGCCATCCAGCTGACCTGCTGCATGCGCACGCCGTCGTTCTTGTAGCCGAGCAGCCAGCCCAGTGCCTGCTCGAATACGTTGCCGTTCATGGTCGCATCGGCCAGCGGCGTGCCCGCGCTGGAAGGCGCCACGGCGTTGACCCAGCGGATCTTGCTGATGATGTTCGGATAGCGGCTGTCGTAGGTCGGGTTCGACAGGATCCAGCGCACGACGTTGCCGCCGTTCGAATGGGTGATCACGACGAGGTCGGTGATGCCCGCGCTGTTGATGAAGCTGGTCAGCTGGCCGGCGACGCAGCCGGCGGCACGGCTGTCCCACATGTACTGGCCGAGATCGCAGTTGATCACGGTGTACTTGGACTGGTCGGGCAGTCCCTGGCGGACGGAATTGACGAATTCCGGCGTCCAGTAGTCGGCGAGCGCATTGGTCTGCGCGCCCGTGCCGTGGACGAAAGCGACGCCGGTAGCGGCGGCGGACGCAACAGATGCGGCTCCCAGTACGAGCGAGAGCGCTAAAGCAAGACGAACCATTTTTCCTCCCGGTGCGGCTCGGGCGGATTGATCGAGCCGCGGTGAAGCTGCGGCAAAGCCGGGTCAGGGTGAGCGTCCGTGCCGCTCCCGGGCAAAGCCGGAGCACGCTGATGGTCGATCCGCCGGGCCCATGCCCTCCCGCACAAACCCGTCGGCGCGCGGAACGTAGCAATCGGATCGTCGACATGTCAAACGTTTGTTTGAAGCCATTGCTCCAGACCGTGCCGGTCTCGGCCATTAGCGTGCCCGCAGCGTTGACGGAGCACCTCCGAACGGCCGCCCCCGTTCAGGCGCGGGGGTCACGCTGCGGAACCGGGCGGCTATACTGCGCGCCCGACGCTGCGGTAATTCCATGCGCCTGACCACGATAAAACTGGCCGGATTCAAGTCGTTCGTCGATCCGACCACGTTGCACCTGCCCACCAACATGACCGGCATCGTCGGTCCCAACGGCTGCGGCAAGTCCAACATCATCGATGCCATTCGCTGGGTCATGGGCGAGAGTGCCGCGAGCCGCCTGCGCGGCGATTCACTGACCGACGTGATCTTCTCCGGCTCCAGTGTGCGCAAGCCCGTGAGCCAGGCCTCGGTCGAACTGGTGTTCGACAATTCCGACGGCACCATCGTCGGCGAATACGCCACGTTCAACGAAATCTCGGTCAAGCGCATGGTCACGCGCGACGGCCAGTCGCAATACCTGCTCAATGGCGGACGCTGCCGCCGCCGCGACATCACCGACCTGTTCCTCGGCACCGGTCTCGGCGCGCGCAGCTATTCCATCATCGAGCAGGGCATGATTTCGCAGGTGGTCGAGTCCGACCCCGAAGCGCTGCGCCATCACCTCGAGGAAGCCGCCGGGATCTCCAAGTACAAGGAGCGGCGCAAGGAAACCGAAAGCCGCATCAAGGCCACGCGCGAAAACCTCGACCGCGTGCGCGACGTGCGCGATGAAGTGGACAAGCAGCTCGATCACCTCAATCGCCAGGCCAAGGCCGCGGCGCGCTGGCAGGAACTCAAGGCCGAGCAGAAACAGAAAGAGGCCGAACTGCGCGCGCTGAACTATCGCGCCATCGCCAACGAGGTAGAAGGGCAGGGCAGCGCGCTGCGCCAGGCCGAGACCGAGATCGAGAAATTCGTCGCCGACCAGCGTCAGGTCGAAGCCCAGCTCGAGGCCAGCCGCGAACGCCACCAGCTGGCCAGCGAACACCTCGGCCTGGTGCAGGGCGAGGTCTACAAGGTCGGCGCCGACATCGCCCGCGTCGAACAGCAGATCGCGCACAACCGCGAACTGCGCGGACGCCTGGACAAGAGCCGCGAGGAAACCGAGCGCGCGCATCGCGAGCTCAGCGAACACATAGCCGGCGACCGCGAGCAGATCGAGAACCTGCGCCTGGCCGTGGCCGAGGGCGAGCCGCGCGTGGAAGCGCTGCGCGACATCGACGAGCAGACCGGCGAGGCGCTGCGCGACGCCGAGGCCAAGCTGGCCGAGTGGCAGACCGCGTGGGACGCGTATTCCGCATCGAGTTCCGAAGCGTCGCGCGCGGCCGAAGTCGAGCGTACGCGCCTGGACTATCTCGACCGCCAGTGCCTCGACGTGGCGCGGCGCCTCGAGGCGCTGGAAACCGAAAAACGCGCCGCCGACCTGAACACGCTGAGCGCCGCTGCCGATATCCTCGGCGACGAGCAGGAAACCCAGCGCGACAAGGTGGAAACCTTGACCAGCCTGCTCGACGAGCGCAAGAGCGCCTACGAGCGCCTGCTCGAAACCGAGCGCGGCACGCAGTCGGGGCTCAGTGACACGCGCCAGCAGTTCCAGGCCCTGCGCGGCCGCCTCGGCTCGCTCGAGGCGCTGCAGCATGCGGCGCTGGGCCAGGAAAAAGGCGCTGCCAGCCAGTGGCTCGAGCAGGCCGGCCTGGCCGACGCGAAACGCCTTGGCGAAGCGCTCGATGTCGACGCGGGCTGGGAAACGGCGACCGAAACCGTGCTCTCGGGCCTGCTCGAAGGCGTTTTGGTCGAGGCACCGCAGGCCTATGCCGGCGAGATCGCGCAATTGCGCGAAGCCGACATGGTGCTGATCGCCTCACAGCAGGGCGGCAATGCCGTCGAAGGCACGCTGTCGGCGCACGTGCGCGGGCCCGCGGCCGTGGTCGCGCTGCTCGCGCAGGTACGCGTCGCCGGTTCGCTCGACGAGGCGCGGCACATCGCCCGGGATCTCGTCGCGCCGCAGTCGGTGATCACGCCGGGCGGCGAATGGTTCGGCGCCGGTTATCTGCGCGTGCTGCGCCGCGGCGGCGCCCAGGCTGGCGTGCTGGCGCGCGAACGCGAGATCCATGCGCTGCAGGGCCAGGTGGAGGCGCTGGACGAACGCGCCCAGGACCTGGCCGAACAACTGGATGAATTAAAATCTGGCAAAGTGGAAAGCGAGCGACTGCGCGACGACGCACAGCGCGAGCTGTACATGGCGCACCGGCGCCTGGCCGAAATCGGCGGCCAGCTGCAGAGCCACCGCGGCAAGGTCGAGTCGGCGCAGGCACGGCTGGAAAAGGTCGACGGCGAGATCGCGCAGCTCGCGGCCAAGCTCGACGAAGACCAGGCCCAGGTCAAGGAAGCGCGCGGCCGCCTGGATACCGCCGTGATTCGCATGGGGGACCTCGAGCAGCGGCGTCAGGAACTCGATGGCCAGCGCCGCCGCACGCTGGAACAGCGCGAGGAAGCGCGCATGAACGCGCGCGAGGCGCGTGACCAGGCGCATCAGCTGGCACTGTCGCTGGAATCCAAGCGCAGCGCGATCCAGTCGCTGGAGCAGGCGCTGGGCCGCATGCAGGCGCAGATCGCCCAGCTCGACGCCAGGCGCGAGGAAATCGCGCAGCAGCTGCTCGCCGACGAAGATCCGCTGATCGAACTCGACAACGAACGGCAGACGTATCTGAACCAGCGCCTGCTGGTCGATCGCCAGCTCGTCGACGCGCGCCGTGCGCTGGAAGATTGCGATGCCGAGTTCCGCCGCCTCGACCAGGAGCGTCAGCGCATCGAACACGTGCTGACCCAGCGCCGCGAAGCGCTGTCGGAAAAGCGCCTGTCCGAGCACAGCCTGAAGATGCGTGCGGATAACCTTGCCCAGGCGATTCTCGAAGCCGGGCTCGAACTCGATACCGTGCTCGAAAGCCTGCCGACCCATGCGGACATCGCCGACTGGGCGCAGAGCCTCAACGAACTCGAAGGCAAGATCCGCCGCCTCGAACCGGTGAACCTCGCCGCGATCCAGGAATACGAGGAACAGTCGCAGCGCAAGACCTACCTCGATGCGCAGCTGACTGACCTGACCACGGCGATGGAAACGCTGGAAGGCGCGATCAAGAAGATCGACCGCGAGACGCGCCAGCGCTTCAAGGAAACCTTCGACAAGGTCAACAGCGGCCTGCAGGAGCTGTTCCCGCGCCTGTTCGGCGGCGGTCACGCCTACCTCGAGCTGACCGGCGACGACTTGCTCGACACCGGCGTGTCGATCATGGCGCGCCCGCCGGGCAAGCGCGTGACCTCGATCTCGCTGCTGTCCGGCGGCGAGAAGGCGCTGACCGCGGTGGCGCTGGTGTTCTCTATCTTCCGCCTGAATCCCGCGCCGTTCTGCCTGCTGGACGAAGTGGACGCGCCGCTGGACGAGGCCAACGTCGGCCGCTTCTCCAGCATGGTCAACGAAATGTCCGAGCACGTGCAGTTCCTGTTCGTCTCGCACAACAAGACGACGATGGAAGCGGCGCACCAGCTCTGCGGCGTCACCATGCGCGAACCGGGCGTGTCGCGTCTGGTGCAGGTGGATCTCGCCGAGGCGTCCAAGCTCGTCGGCGCGGCCTGAACACAGGAGTGAAGGCATGGAACAGCAAGGCTTGAGCGCGAACGAACTGCGGCTGATCCTGATCGTGGTCGGCGCGATCGTGCTCGCGGCTATCTATTTCCTCGGCTCGCCGCGCAAGCCGGGGCAGGGCCGCCGCGTCGCCGGCAACAAGTCCGGCGGCGACCGGCGTGAACCCACCCTCGGCGGCGACGACAGCGACGACGAACTGCCGTCGATGCGCGCGACCGACGGCGACACGGACGCTTTCGACGACGACGGTGCGCGTAGGCGCCTGCCGGAATCCGACGATCTGTTCCAGACGCCGGTGCGCTCGACGGTCGGCCAGCGCCCGGAACAGCCGGTCGAGCGCATCGTGACGCTGTTCATCGCGGCGCGTGCCGGCAGCACGATCCACGGCAGCGATCTGATCGTCGCGGCGGAAAAATGCGGCCTCGAATTCGGTGACCTCGGCATCTTCCATCGCCTCGTCGATGGCCGGCGCGAACTAGGTCCGATCTTCAGTGCAGCCAACATGGTCAAGCCCGGCCATTTCGACATGAGCCGCATCGACCAGCTGAGTACGCCGGGGCTGAGCTTCTTCATGGCCTTGCCCGGCCCGCTGACCGCACTCGATGCGTGGGACACGATGCTGCCCACGGCGCAGCGCCTGGCCGAACTGCTCGATGCGGTAGTGCTCGACGAAGAGCGCAACGCGCTCGGACGGCAGCGGATCTCGCACATCCGCGATGACCTGCGCGGATGGGATCGACGGCAGGAAGGGAACAAGATCCGCGCAGACTGGTAAGGCGACGCGCCAAAGTGCGGAATCGGGCCTGAATCGAACGGATCGGGAGGGTGCGGCGCCCGAGTCACGTCATGCGCGAATTTTCCACAGACTCAGGCGCCATGCAGCAATCTCATTCAAGACGAGGTGACTGCGGTTGCCTAGACTGCCGCCTTTCGTCGCCGAGGACCACATGAACACCATCAGCTGGAGCGATTTCGAGAACGTGCTGCTCGTGGCTGGCACCGTGCTGCGCGCGGAGGTCAACGAACAGGCAAGGAAGCCTGCGCTCAAGGTCTGGGTCGATTTCGGCCCGTATGGCGAGAAAAAGACGAGCGCCCAGATCGCCGCGCTGTACGACCCGGCGGAACTCGTCGGGCGCCAGGTCGTCGGCGTCATCAATTTTCCTCCGAAGCAGATCGGACCGTTCATGTCCGAATTCCTGCTGACGGGGTTCCACACGGACGACGGCATCGTGCTGACGGCGGTCGAGCGACCGGTGCCCAATGGCGCGCGGCTGGCCTGAAGGCGGGAAAACAGTGAAGAGGAGTGAGGAACGAGTAGAGCGCGAAGCGCCTGCTCGTCTCACCTCTTTTCGCTTCTGGCTGTCGTCAGGTGGATTGAATCAGGAGTGCAGGGAAATCGAGAAATGAGCGAGAACCAGGGCTCTCACTCATTTCTCACTTCACTTTCCTGCCGTCACACTGCTTCAAAGATTCCGGCCGCGCCCATGCCCGTGCCGATGCACATGGTGACCATGCCGTACTTCTGCTGGCGCCGGCGCAGGCCGTGGATCAACGTGGCCGCGCGGATCGCGCCGGTCGCGCCGAGCGGATGGCCCAGCGCAATCGCGCCGCCGAGCGGGTTGACCTTGGACGCATCCAGGCCGACATCGCGGATCACCGCGAGTGCCTGCGCGGCGAACGCCTCGTTGAGCTCGATCCAGTCGAGCTGGTCTTTCGTGAGCCCGGCCTGCTTGAGCGCCTTGGGGATCGCCGCGATCGGGCCGATGCCCATGATCTCCGGCGCCACGCCGGCGACCGCGAAAGAGACGAAGCGGGCCAGCGGCGTCAGACCGTAGTCCTTGATCGCCTGTTCGCTGGCCAGCAGCACCGCACCGGCGCCGTCCGACATCTGCGAGGAATTGCCCGCAGTGACCGACCCGCCCATGCGGAAAACCGGGCGCAGCTTGGCCAGGCCTTCGACGCTCGTGTCCTTGCGCGGACCTTCGTCGGTGTCGATCGTGCGCGTGTCCGCAACCACTCCACGCGTGGCGAGATTGGGATAATTGTCGGACAGCGCATAGGGTGAAATTTCGCCCTTGAATTCACCGCCAGCGATGGCTGCGAGCGCTTTCTGGTGCGAGGCGAAGGCGAAGGCGTCCTGGTCGTCACGGCTGACCTTCCACTGCTCGGCGACCTTCTCCGCGGTGATGCCCATGCCGTAGGCGATGGCGATGTTCTCGTTGTCGAACACGGCCGGGTTCATCGCGATCTTGTGGCCCATCATTGGCACCATCGACATGGACTCGGTGCCGCCGGCGAGCATCAGGTCGGCTTCGCCGGTGCGGATGCGGTCTGCGGCCATCGCGATGGCCTGCACGCCGGACGAACAGAAGCGGTTGATCGTGACTGCGGCGACGGTATGCGGCAGGCCGGCAAGCAGCGTGGCGATGCGTGCGACGTTCATGCCTTGCTCGGCTTCGGGCATGGCGCAGCCGATCACGGCGTCGTCGATGCGGCTGACGTCGATGCCCGGTGCCTGCGCGACCGCGGCCTTGATCACATGGGCGAGCAGGTCGTCCGGACGCGTGTTGCGGAACACGCCGCGTGGCGCCTTGCCGACGGCGGTACGGGTCGCGGCGACGATGTAGACATCCTGGATTTGCTTGGTCATTGCTATGTCCTCGTCGCTCAGTTGCGCAGCGGCTTGCCGGTGGTCAGGGTGTGAACGATGCGCGCCTGGGTCTTTGGCATCTGCGCGAGTTCGACGAAGTGTTTGCGTTCGAGGGCGAGCAGCCATTCCTCGTCGACCAGCGAGCCCCGCTCGACCACGCCGCCGCACAGGGTGTCAGCGATGCGCGAGCCGATCTCGTAGTCGTGCTCGGAAATGAAACGGCCTTCGAGCATGTTGACGAGCATCATTTTGAGGCTGGCGGTGCCGACGTCGCCGCAGACCGGGATCTGCGAGGGCAGGGCAGGGCGGTAGCCGGCATCGGCCAGGGCCGCTGCCTCGCGCTGCGCCACCCACAACACTTCGTGCGTGTTGAACACGATCGTGTCGTTGGCGCGCAGCAAGCCCATTTCCTTGGCTTCGAGCGCGCTGGCCGAGACCTTGGCCATGGCGATGGTTTCGAAGTAGTTCTTGACCGCGTTGAACGGGTCGGCCGGATTGGCCTTGGCGCAGCGCAGTGCGATTTCCTTGAGGCCGCCGCCGGCCGGCAGCAGGCCGACGCCGGCTTCGACGAGGCCGATATAGCTTTCAAGTGCCGCGACGGTCCGCGTGCAGTGCATCTGGAACTCGCAGCCACCGCCGAACGCCATGCCGCGGATCGCGGCGACGGTCGGTACCAGCGACGTCTTGAGGCGCATGCTCGTGGCCTGGAAGTTCGCGATCATGGCCTCGAACGCCGCGATCTTGCCTTCCTGCAGCAGGCCCATGGCGCCCTTGAGATCCGCACCAGCCGAGAACGGCTCGCGCGCCTGCCAGAGCACGAGACCCTTGAAGCGCTGCTCGGCTTCGCCGACCGCCCGCTGGAGGCCGTCGAGCACGAAGTCGTTGACCGTGTTCATCTTGGTCTTGAACGAGACGATGCCGACATCGTCGCCGAGGTGCCACAGGCGCAGACCGTCGTTCTCGAACACTGTCGTGCCCTGGTCGAATTTCTCGCCGAGGATCGGATCGGGAAAATGCTGGCGCTGATAGACCGGGTGCGAGGAGCGCGGCAGGGTCTTGTTCTGGTTGGCCGAGTACGATCCGTCCTTGCCGTGCACGCCGCTGCGGCCGTCGGTGACCCAGCCAGGCAGCGGCGCATTGCTCATGGCCTTGCCTGCCGCGATGTCCTCGGCAATCCAGTCAGCGACCTGCTGCCAGCCGGCGGCCTGCCAGGTCTCGAACGGACCGAGCTGCCAGCCGTAGCCCCAGCGGATCGCGAAGTCGACGTCGCGCGCGGTCTCGGCGATATCGGCCAGGTGGTAGGCGGTGTAATGGAATACATCGCGGAACGTCGCCCAGAGGAACTGCGCCTGCGGATCGGCCGAGGCGCGCAACTTGGCGAACTTCTCGCTGGGATCCTTGATCGCGAGGATGGCGGCGACTTCGTCGGAGGCCTTCTGGTCGGCGGCGCGGTAGTCCTGCTTGGCCAGGTCGAGGACGACAATGTCTTTGCCGACCTTCCGGAATACGCCGGCGCCGGTCTTCTGACCCAGCGCGCCCTTGTCGATCAGTGCCTTGAGCCAGGCAGGCGCCTGGAAATACGAATGCCACGGATCGTCGGGCAGCGTGTCGGCCATGGTCTTGATGACGTGGGCCATGGTGTCTAGGCCGACGACGTCCGCGGTGCGGTAGGTCGCGCTCTTGGGGCGTCCGATCGCCGGACCGGTCAGTGCATCGACCGCGTCGAAGCCCAGACCGAACTTTTCGGTGTGATGCATGCCGGCCAGCATCGAGAACACGCCGATGCGGTTGCCGATGAAGTTCGGCGTGTCCTTGGCGTAGACCACACCCTTGCCGACTGTCGAGGTCAGGAAGGCTTCGAGGCCGGCGAGAATTTCCGCGTCGGTGGTCTTGCTCGGGATCAGCTCGACCAGGTGCATGTAGCGCGGCGGGTTGAAGAAGTGCACACCACAGAATCGATGCCGCAGATTTTCCGGCAGCGCTTCGGCCAAGGTATTGATGGACAGGCCGGAGGTATTGCTCGCAATGACTGCCGATTCAGGCAGATAGGGAGCGATCTTCTTGTAGAGATCGAGCTTCCAGTCGGTACGTTCGGCTATCGCTTCGATGACCAGGTCGCAGCCGCGCAGCAATTCCAGGTGCTCGTCGTAGTTGGCGGGCACGATGGCCGATTGGCGCGACTTGTCGGCGAGCGGGGCCGGCGAGAGCTTGGCCAGGTTCTGGATTGCCTTGATCGCGATGCCGCTCTTGTCGCCTTCCTTGGCGGGCAGGTCGAACAGTACGGTTTCGACGTCGGCGTTGGTGAGATGGGCGGCGATCTGCGCGCCCATGACACCGGCGCCGAGTACCGCAGCCTTGCGGATACGTAGCGGTTTGAAGCTCATGGTGACCTCGTTGTGCAGGGAAACGAAGGGGAAAGCCCGGCGACTGTGCGCCGATGGTTTTGAGCTGTTGCTCGCGTTGCAGCGCAGCAAAAGGCCGTGGAAGCGCTAACGAGTGCCACTCTCGGCCGGGCGCGTCGGCGCGCCCGGCCTCACGGCGCGCGCAGGCCTGCGGCGGCGAAGCGGATCAGGTGTTCGGCCGAGCGTTCGCGATGCTGCTGCTCGGTGACGCCGGTCTTGCGCTTGATCACGCCGAAGTCGGCCATGGCGTAGGTCAGCGCGCCGGCGACGATATCGAGGCGCCAGTACAGCTCCTCCTTGTCCAGGTCCGGCAGACGTTGGGCAAAAGCGGCATGGAAGCGTTTCATGACGTGGCCGTAGTTGTCCGACAGGAATTTGCGCAGTGCATCGTTATGTTCCGCGTAGGCGCGCGCGAGCACGCGTACGAAGGCGCCGCCGCCGCCCCGGTCCAGGGACAGGTCGAGCGCCGGGTGTATGAAGGCGCTGAGCAGGTCCTCGAGGTCCGCGGAGGGACGCTTGAGCGCATCTTCCAGCGCCTGCAGCCGATGTGCGTTGAGTTCGTCGAGACGGCGCCGGAACACCTCGTTGATGAGGTTTTCCTTGGATCCGAAGTGATAGTTGACCGCGGCCAGGTTGACGTTGGCGGCGGCAGTCACCTGACGCAGGGAGGCGCCGGCGAAACCCAGCCGTGCAAACAGCTGCTCAGCCGCGCCGAGAATGCGTTCCTTGGTCGAAAAATGCTGCGAGTTCATGAAATCCTTGCTATCCGGTTGCGCGGCCGGCCGCGGCTCCGGAGTGATGGGGGCGGCCCGAACCGAATCGTAGGTAAAACGAGCGTTTGAATGCTACGAGAGCGATCCCGCCCGGTCAAACGGCCGGCCGGCCACGGATTTCCGGAATAGCGGACCGTCGGTGGACGTTCGCGAAGCGGCAGGGCTCGCTCGCCGCCAAGGCCGGGCCGTTCCGCCGGGCCCACACCTCGTACGGTATTGCACTGCCCGGCTGCATACGCGGCGTGAATCGGCTAGAATTCAGAACGTTTTTGTCCGCTAACCCCGCATTCCTGCGCGTATTTGGTGTTAACATCGCGCGCGGCCTCGGGAACCGTTTTCCTACAATCTGGAGTATTCGACATGGCGCTGGAGCGCACCTTGTCCATCATCAAGCCCGATGCCGTCGCCAAGAACGTCATCGGTGAGATCTACACCCGTTTCGAAAAGGCTGGCCTCACGATCCTCGCGTCCAAGATGAAGCACCTGTCGCGCAAGGAGGCCGAAGGCTTCTATGCGGTGCACAAGGAGCGTCCGTTCTTCAACGCGCTGGTCGAGTTCATGATTTCGGGTCCGGTCGTGATCCAGGCGCTCGAAGGCGACAACGCGGTACTCAAGCATCGCGATCTCATGGGCGCAACCGACCCGAAGAAGGCCGATAAGGGCACGATCCGCGCCGACTTCGCCGATTCGATCGACGCCAATGCCGTGCACGGTTCGGACTCCATCGAAAATGCCGCTGTGGAAATTGCATACTTCTTTGCATCCACCGAGCTGTGCCCGCGCTGAGGGATAAAACTGGTGACTGTGGTGAAACCCAACCTGTTCGACTACGACCGCCAGGGATTGCGCGATCTGTTTGCATCGATCGGCGAGAAACCCTATCGGGCCGATCAGGTGATGAAGTGGATGTACCACCGCCACGTCACCGATTTTGCTGAGATGACCGATGTCGGCAAGGCGCTGCGCGAGAAGCTCAGCGCCGCTGTCGACATCGTTCCGCCCAGGACCGTGTTCGAGAAGCAGTCCGCCGACGGCACGCACAAATGGCTGCTCGGCATGGACGGCAGCAACGCGATCGAAACCGTCTTCATTCCTGAAACCTCGCGCGGCACGCTGTGCGTGTCCTCGCAGGTCGGCTGCGGGCTGAATTGCCAGTTCTGTTCCACCGCCACACAAGGCTTCAACCGCAACCTGTCCACCGCCGAGATCATCGGCCAGGTATGGGTAGCGGCGCGCCACCTCGGCAACGTGCCGCACCATCAGCGCAAGCTGACCAACGTCGTCATGATGGGCATGGGTGAGCCGCTGCTGAATTTCGACAACGTCGTGCGCGCCATGAGCGTGATGCGCGACGACCTCGGGTTGGGCCTGGCGAACAAGCGCGTGACCCTGTCGACCGCGGGTCTGGTGCCGATGATCGATCGCCTGAGCGAGGAAAGCGATGTTTCGCTCGCCGTTTCGCTGCATGCGCCCAACGACGAACTGCGCACCGAACTGGTACCGCTCAACAAGAAATACCCGATTGCGGAACTCATCGGCGCCTGCCAGCGCTACGTGGCCAAGCGGCCGCGCGCGTCGATCACGTTCGAATACACGATGATGAAGGGCGTCAACGACACGCCCGAACTGGCGCGCCAGCTGGTCAAGCTGATGCGCAAGGTGCCGTCCAAGGTCAACCTCATTCCATTCAATCCGTTCACCGGCACGCGTTTCGAACGCTCCGACGAGAGCGTCATCCGCGCGTTCCAGAAGATCCTGCTCGACGCGCAGGTGCTGACCACCGTGCGACGTACGCGCGGCGACGACATCGATGCGGCCTGTGGACAGCTCAAGGGCCAGGTGACGGATCGCACGCGCCGCCAAGCTGACTTCCGTCGCAAGCTCGAAGGGCAGGCTGATGCGGCTTAAGCTCGCACTGGCGCTGCTGCTGACTCTCGGTCTTGGCGCCTGCGCCACCGCTGCGCCGCGCAGCAAGGCCGCCAACAAGGCGCGCAGCGCCGCGGAGGTCCATGTCGCGCTGGGCCAACGCTACATGCAGCAGGGCAAGCTCGAACTCGCGCTGGAGAAGCTCGAAAAGGCGCTGATTTTCGATTCCTCGTATGTCGATGCGCATACCGTGATCGCGCTGCTCTACGAGCGCATCAATGATCAGCGCAAGGCCGCCGAGCACTACCGCCGCGCCGCCGATCTTGCCCCGCGCAATGGCGCGGTCAATAACAATTACGGTGCATTCCTGTGCCGTACCGGCAAGCTCGACGAGGCTGCCCAGCATTTCGCCACGGCCGTCACCGATCCGTTCTACAAGACGCCGGATGTGGCTTACGCTAACTCCGGCAGCTGTTTCCTGCACGCCGGCAAGTTCGATCGCGCCGAGCAGGATTTCCGCAGGTCGCTCGAACACAATCCGAGCAATGGCGAATCGCTGTTCAACCTGGCTACGGTGCTGTTCCAGAAGAGCGATTTCCTGCGTGCACGCGCATTCCTGCAGCGTTTCGAATCGCTCGGCGTGGCCAATCCGGATGCCTTGCTGCTCGGGCACAACATTGAGACCGGCCTCGGCAACACCCGCGAAGCCAACGAATATGCGCGCCGTCTGCGCACTGAATTTCCGGATTCGCCTCAGCGGCAGAAGCTGGAACCGAGCACTCCGTCATGAAATACAGGCAAAAACGTTCGCACTCTGGCGTCGACGTTGCGGCGGCGCCAGCGACGAATTCTGCTTTCCCCCTGTTCAACGATCCTACTCCCCTCGAACTCGCCTCCGCAGCGCAGCCGATGACCAGCCCACACGACGACAATCACACCGCAGCGGCCACGGAAAGTGCCGACGTACCTTGCATGGACGCCTCCACGAATCCGGCCCCTGTGGTCGCCGACACGGGGCGTGAGCTGTTCGTCCTGCCGCCGCAGGCACAGCCCGAGCCGGGCTTAGGTCATCGCTTGCGTGCCGCGCGCGAGCGGCGCGGATGGGGTCTGGACGAGGTCTGTGCGCGTCTGCGCCTGCCTCAGCGTGTCGTGGCGATGCTCGAGAAGGACGATTTCTCGCGCATCGAACACGACGTCTATCTGCGTGGGTATCTGGCCAGTTATGCGCGGTTGTTCGATATTCCGCTGCAGGCGGTTGATACCCATGTGAGGGAGCGCAACATCGCACCGCCGACCCTGGTCGCGACGGGGCGGATCTCGCACTCACGCTACCTGTTCCAGCGCTATTCGGTACCGATCGTCTACGTGATACTGACGGGGCTCATCGTTGCGCCGGCGGTATGGCTCGCGACACACGGCGGTCTCGACCAGAACCTGGCCCGAGTGTCTTCGCTGGAGCAGTCGCTGCCGCTGGAGACTCCGCCACAAACGGCGCCCACTACGTCGGCCACGGGCACGGATGGTTCCACCATCGCGCTGGCTGTTCCGGTGGCGCCGGTTCCGACCGCTCCCACGCCGCCGTCGATTGCGGCGGAGCTGCCGTTGATGGCGTCGATGGTGCCGGCGATCAAGCACGAGGCAGCACCGGAACGGGCGCCTGCTGTGCCGGCTGGCAGCTACGAAATCGGCCTGCGTCTCAAGGACGCGAGCTGGGTCGAGCTCATCGGTGCGGATGGTCAGCGCGTCGAATTCGGTCTGTTGGCTGCCGGCAGCAGCAAGACCTATACCGTCGGCCAGCCGGTCAGCGTGCGTCTGGGCAATTCGACCAACGCGGAACTGCGGGTCGGCGGCAAGACCATCGATCTGGCTCCGTACCGGCGTGCCGCCGTGGCGCACCTCAGACTTGTCGATGGCGCTGCGACCAATCCCGGCGGCGCCGGCGATAACTGAATCGCGGTCGCAACGCGGTCGGCCTGCCGGGTGCGCCGCGTGCGCTTCCTGTTACTCTACGGCGCCCCTCGCGCCGGCATCCTGTCCGATGCCGCGTAGCGGCAGCAGCAGGGCGTCGGCCCGGCCTGCCGCGAGCATGGTGCGCCGACGCATCTCTTGAGAACCGCCTGCCCACTGCGGCAGGCGCAACATGGATTACGACATGGCTTTCGATCACCTCGACGAACACGAACAAAGCGAACTCGTGCGCAAGTGGATGCGCGACAACGTTGCCTCCATCTTCGTAGGCATCGGGTTGGGCCTGCTGGTCATCTTCGGCTACTTTCAGTGGCAGGGGCATCAGGCACGGCAGAAAGCACTCGCCGCCGGGGAATTCCTGAGTTTCGGCGCCGCGGTTGGCGCGAAGAACGACGAAGCCGCCAAGGCGGCCCTGGACCGTATTCAGAAAGAGCACGCCAACAGCGCCTACGCGGCACTGGCCGCCATGCGCTGGGCCGAAGGCGCGATCGTGCGCAAGGACATGGCGACAGCCGAACAGTCGCTGCAGTGGGCCTACGACCATGCGGGCGACAACGCGATCAAGAGCCTTGCCGGGCAGAACCTCGCTCGCGTCAAGCTCGGCGCCGACAAGGCTGCCGAAGCACTGAGCCTCCTGGACAGCGTTCCGGTTGAAGGCTATGCCTCGGCCATCGCCGAATTGCGCGGCGACATTCTTCTCGCCCAGGGCAAGCACGACGAAGCGCGCACGGCCTACCAAGCATCGCTCGACGCTTTGGATGCCTCGGCGCCGAATCGGCAGGCGCTGGAGATGAAGCGCGACGACACCGGCGGCACGACCGCCGCCACGCCGGCCTCGGCCGCCGCGGAGAAGCAGAGCTCATGAAGAAGTCCGTCTACCTGCTGGGTGGTCTGGCCATCCTTGCGCTGCTGGGCGGTTGCGGCTGGTTCAAGCGCGATTCGACCAAGCGCGAAAACATCGCGCAGCCCAAGGCGCTGGTCGATCTGGCTCCGACCCTCGCGGTCAAGGAAATCTGGAGTCGGGGTATCGGCAAGGGCGCGGCGAAGTCGGGCATCCGCATCACGCCGGCACTGCGGGACGGCACGCTCTACACCCTCGGCGTCGACGGCGAAGTCACCGCGATCGACGCGGCCAGCGGCACGGTGCGCTGGAATCGCGACGTCAAGCTGAAGCTGGCCGGCGGTCCGGGCGTCGGTGAGGGCCTGCTCGTGGTCGGTGGCATGGACGGTGATGTGCTCGCGCTGGACGCAGCCAATGGTGGCGAACGCTGGCGCGCGCGGGTCAGCGCGGAAGTGGTCAGCGCGCCCGCCATCGACGGTAGCCTGGTCTTCGTACGCAGCAACGACGGCCGTGTCTTCGCGTTCGACGCGAGCGACGGCAAGCAGCGCTGGGTCAACGACCGCGCCACGGTGCCGCTGCTGTCGCTGCGCGGCAGCGCGAGTCCGCGTGTGGCGGGCGATCTGCTGATCAATGCGACCGACGCCGGCAAGGTCATGGCGCTGCGCGCCAGCGACGGCGCAGCGGCGTGGGAGCAGACGCTGGCAACCGTCGAAGGGCGTACCGAAGTCGAGCGTCTCAACGACATCGACGGCGACCTCAAGATCGACGGCGACGTGATTTACGCCGCCGCCTACCACGGCCAGGTCGTGGCATTGAACCTGGCCAGCGGACGCCAGATCTGGAACCGTCAGTTGTCCAGCTATACCAATGTGGATGTTTCGGCGAGTCAGGTCTATGCAGTTGACGACCAGTCCCAGGTGTGGGCGCTGGACCGCACCAGCGGTGCGTCGATGTGGAAGCAGGATGCACTGCAATACCGCTGGCTCAGCGGTCCGGCAGTGCAGGGCGACTACGTCATCGTCGGCGACCTCGAGGGCTATGTGCACTGGCTCGCCATCTCCGACGGCAAGGAAGCCGCGCGCGAGCGCCTGTCGAAGAATGCCATCCGCGCTACGCCGGTCGTGATCGGCGACACAGTCTACGTGGTCGACGTAAAGGGCGAACTCGGCGCGTATCGCGCTCAGCTCTGACTGGATGGAGAACGTCGGCAGGCTTCGCTTGCGCCGTTCGATGGGGAAAGGGTCTTGGCCCCTTTCTCGGCAGTCTGTTCCACCCGGCGCCGCAGCTGTGGCGCCGGTGCAGCAATGTTCCAGCGGTTGCCCGGTTCGTCCGTGTGCGATCGCCGAGGTAGCAGGTCCGGCTGACAGCGGTGCATTCCCGCGTTCGGGCGATGCGCCGATTGTTCTCTTCCACCGGGTGCCGCGCTGGCGCAGCGCCCGACTCAGCAGGTTCCGCGCATGTTGCCCGTCGTTGCTCTGGTTGGTCGTCCCAATGTCGGAAAGTCGACATTGTTCAATGTGCTCACGCGCACGCGCGACGCGCTCGTCCACGACCAACCCGGCCTGACCCGCGATCGCCACTACGGCATCTGCCGGCTCGGCGAGCATCCGTTCGTGGTCGTGGACACCGGCGGCCTGTCGGGCGAAGACGACGGTATCGACGGGCTGACTGCGAAGCAGGTGCAGCTCGCCGTCGGCGAAGCCGCCGTCGTCGTGTTCGTGACCGACGCGCGCGCCGGCCTCATGGCGCTGGATCGCGAGATCCTGGCCGACCTGCGCAAGCACGGCAAGCCCATCATCGTCGGGGTCAACAAGACTGACGGGCTCGACGAGCTCAACAGCGTGGCCGACTTTGCCGCGCTCGGCCTGAGCACGCTGGTGCCGCTGGCTGCGTCGCACGGGCGAGGCGTGGACGGCCTGATCGAAGAGATCGAGCCGCTGCTTCCCGCCGACGAGGAAGCGGAGAGCGCGTCCGATGCGGATCTGGGCATTCGGGTCGCCATCGTGGGCCGCCCCAACGTCGGCAAGTCGACGCTGATCAACCGCCTGCTCGGCGAAGATCGTCTTGTCGTGTCTGACATCGCCGGGACCACGCGCGACTCGATCCGCGTGCCCATCGTGCGCGACGGCAAGAAATACACCCTGATCGACACGGCCGGCGTGCGGCGCCGCGCACGCGTTGAAGAAGTGGTCGAGAAATTCAGCGTCATCAAGACGCTGCAGTCCATCGCCGCGGCCCAGGTCGTGGTGATGATGCTCGATGCGGGCGAAGGCGTGTCGGATCAGGACGCGACCCTGATCGGCCACGTCCTCAACGAGTCGCGCGCGCTCGTGATCGTCGCCAACAAGTGGGACAACCAGACCCAGTACTCGCGCGAACAGTGCGAGAAGTCGCTGGAGCGGCGCCTGGATTTCGTCGCCTGGGCCGAGCGCGTCTTCATCTCGGCCAAGCATGGTTCGGGATTGCGTGAGCTCATGAAGGCGATCGACCGCGCGCATGCCTCGGCGACGCGTCAGTTCAATTCGTCCGAACTCAACAAGGCCGTGGAAGCCGCTTATGAGGGCTACCAGCCGCCGCTCGTGCGCGGCCATGCGCCCAAGCTGCGCTATGCGCATCCGGGCGGTACGAACCCGCCGACCATCGTCATTCACGGCTCGCGCACCAAGCATCTGGCCGACAGCTATCGGCGCTATCTCGAAAACTTCTTCCGCAAGCGCTTCAAGCTCGTCGGCACGCCGCTGCGGCTCGAATTCCGCGATGGCGAAAACCCGTTCGCCGGCAAGAAGAACGAATTGACCGAAGGCCAGCAGCGCAAGCGGCAGCGACTGATCCGCAACGCCAAGAAGCGCTGACGAATGCCGTGAACGCGGGCGGCGAGTCCATCACAGCAGCCATACTGGCCGGCGGCCAGGCGCAGCGTCTGGGTGGTGTCGACAAAGGCCTGGTGCAATGGCGTGGCCGCGCGCTGATCGCGCACGTCGTTGAAGCGCTGTCCACACAGGTCGACGATCTTCTCATCGTGGCCAATCGCAATCCCTGCGAATACGCGCGCTACGGTCGTGTCTGTGGCGATCACCATGCCGGCTACCGCGGTCCTCTCGAGGGCATCTCGACCGCCGTGCGGCAGGTTGACAGCGCGTGGCTGCTGGTCGTGCCGGTCGACAGTCCGAAGCCGGGCAGCGATCTGCTCGCACGCCTGTGGCAGCAGCGCGGTGATTCCGCGATCTCGGTCGCCCACGACGGCGTGCGCCGCCAGCCCTTGTTCGCGCTGTACCGACGTACGCACCTGGAATTGCCCGGAGACGATCCTACCCTGTCGGTCTGGGCCTGGCAGGATCGGCATTCCTTGCGCGAAGTCGATTTCAGCGACAGCCCGGCGCGCTTCGCCAATCTGAATACTGCGGAGGATTTTCGCGATGCGCTCAGCTGACACGCTGCCGGGACCAGTGCCGGATCTGCTGACGGTGGCGCAGGCGCGCGCGCGCGTGATCGCGCGCGCCCGTGCGCGCACCTTGCCGCACGAAAGCGTCGCGCTGGAACACGCGCTCGGCCGCAGCCTCGCCGGGCCGGTCACCGTGCCGATCGACGTGCCCGCATTCGCCAATTCCGCGATGGATGGCTTCGCCGTGCGCGGCGCGGATCTGCCGGCGTCGGGCGAGCGCGCCTTCGCGTTGGTCGGCACTCGATTCGCCGGCGACGGCCGCGACGCGGTGGTCGGTCCCGGCGAATGTCTGCGCGTCACGACGGGCGCGCCGCTGCCGCGCGGCGCCAATACGGTCGTCATCAAGGAGAACGTGCGCACCGAAGGCGAGCAGGTGATCGTCAAGGCCGGCGAAACGGCCGGTGCGAACGTGCGTCCGGCGGGCGAGGATTTCGCATGCGGGGAGTCTGCGTTCGGCGCCGGCACGCGCCTGACCCCGGCGCGCCTGGGCGCGCTCGCCTCGTTCGGCGGGACCCACGCCAACGTGAGCCGCGCGCCGCGCGCGGTGCTGCTGACGACCGGCGACGAGATCGTCATGCCGGGAACCGCGCTGCAGTTCGGCCAGATCTACAACTCCAACCGCTACAGCCTCGGCGCGATGCTGCGCGAGGCCGGCGTGCAACTGCTGCGGCACGAGCATGTGCGCGACGATCCGGAAGCGCTGCGCGCAGCGCTGGGTTGCGCGGCGGCCGAGGCGGACCTGATCCTCAGTTCCGGCGGCGTGTCCGCGGGCGAGGCCGATTTCCTGCCCCGGCTGCTGGCCGAATTCGGCACGCTGGACTTCTGGAAAGTGCGCATGAAGCCTGGGATGCCGCTGCTGTTCGGCGAGATCGACGGGGCACTGCTGTTCGCCTTGCCGGGCAATCCCGTGTCGAGCATCGCCACGTTCCAGGTGCTCGTACGGCCGGCGCTGGACATCTGGGCGGGCCGCGATCCGGACATCTCGCCGCGCTGGCATGCACGGCTGGCCGAACCCGTGCGCAAGACCCATTCGCGCGCCGAATTCCTGCGCGCCTCGCGTGACTGCCGCGCCGACGGCACGCTCTGGGTGACGCCGTTTCCGCGGCAGGGTTCCGGCGTACTGCGCAGCGTTGCTGAAGCCGATTGCCTCATCGTCGTGACCGAGGACGTCCAGGCGCTGGCCGCAGGTGACAGTGTCGAAATCCTGCCTTTGTCCTGAGGGAAATCGTATGGCATCGCTTCCGCATCGCGATCAATTGTTGGCCAGTCTGCGCGAACGCGTCGCCGAAGTGACGGTCGATGTCGCTGCGCGCGAGCATGCGGCGGGCGCCGTGCTCGTCGACGTGCGCGAAGACACCGAACGCGCGCCCGGTACACCCCGGGGGGGCATCGGCATTTCGCGCGGTTTTCTCGAACTGCGCATCGCCGAGCAAGTACCGGACCGCGCCACGCGCGTGCTGGCGCTCTGCGGCAGCGGCCAGCGCTCGCTGTTCGCCGCCGACACGCTGCGGCAGCTGGGCTATACGAACGTCGCCTCGGTCACGGGCGGCTACGCAGCCTGGCTCGCCGCGGGTCTGCCGGTGCAGCGCGGTGGCCTGGATGCGGACAGCAGCGAGCGCTACTCGCGGCACCTGCTGCTGCCCGAGGTCGGCGTGGAAGGACAGGCGCGGCTGGGTGCCGCGCGCGTCGTGCTGATTGGTGCTGGCGGCCTCGGATCTCCCGCCGCGCTGTACCTGGCGGCGGCCGGTGTGGGGCGCCTGCGCCTCGTCGATGACGATCGCGTCGAACGTTCCAACCTGCAGCGCCAGGTTGTGCATGCGGAAGCGCGCGTGGGTATGCGCAAGACTGAATCGGCGCGCATGGGGCTGCTCGCGCTGAATCCGCGTATCGAGATCGAACTCGTCAACGAGCGCCTGCTCGCAGCGAACGTCGAGGACTGCCTCGCCGGTGCCGACGTGGTCATCGACGGCGCCGACAATTTCCCGACGCGCTACCTGCTCGACGCGGCCTGCCGCCGCCTGCATTTGCCGCTGGTCTACGGCGCCGTGCATCGCTTCACCGGTCAGGTCAGCGTATTCGATGCGCGGCGCGAGGATTCACCGTGCTATCGCTGCCTGTTCCCGGAGCCGCCGAGTGCCGCGGAGGCGCCGAACTGCGCCGAAGCCGGCGTGCTCGGCGTGCTGCCGGGCGTGATCGGGCTGCTGCAGGCGACCGAAGCGCTCAAGCTGCTGCTCGACCGCGGCAACCCGCTCGTCGGCCGGCTGCTGTGCTACGACGCGCTCGCGGCGAGCTTCCGCGAACTGCGCCTGGGGCGCGATCCGGCCTGTCCGGGTTGTGGGTGTGATGTGGCGTTTCAGGGTTACGAGGATATCGCGCAGATTTGCGCGGGATGAATGGCTAGACCTTTGCCTGTTTGGCGCGAGACACAAGCCGCCCTTTGCGGAGAAGGCGCTCTGAGCGCATAACGTGCAGGATGAAAACTTTGTGCCCGTCGTAACGATAGAAGACGCGGCAGGGGGGCTCCACAATCTGGCGGTAGCGCGAGCGCCCCAACTCTTGCGGGCGACTGCCCCTCTCAGGGTGGGCAGCCAATTGCTCGACATGACCAACGATACGCTTGACGAGTTCCGATGCTGCGACGGGATTTTCCAGTGCGATGAAATCGGCAATGGCATCCAGATCGCTAAGAGCGGGCTCTGACCAGACTATTTCAGCCATCGGGCGAGACGTTTTTTGGCCTGAGCGTGCGTCGCTACCCGGCCTTCGGCAAGCGCCTGCTCGCCCCGTGCGATCCCTTCGAGGAGGGTCATGCGCTGTAGCATGAGCTGATAGGTCTCGACGTCTACAAGGTAAGCGCTGGGGAGACCATGCTGAGTGATGAGAATCGGCTCCTTGTCCCGCTCGATATCCGACAGGAGCTCGGTGGCCCGACGCTTGAGGGTGGTGACGAGTTCAGTGCGCATGAAGTGACACTACAGTATCAGTTTGGACGGCGCAAAGGGTTGTGCATCGGCGAGCGCGATCTTGGCGATCATGATGAAACAATGCGCGCCGTCACCTTGCGGTGCATCGACGCAATAGGCGCCTATCGCCAACTACCCATTGCCGATTTTCTATGGCTCATGCTGCCCACTGGTCTGCTGCGCGTACGCGGCTACCGATTTCTGCACGAGACGGAGGGGCACTTCTACTTCTACTGTTCGTGACGTCAGTAAAGCCTCGAGGTTTTCGAGCTGTCGTGTACCGGAGACAAGCGTTGCCGTCCATTGTCTGGCTGAGCGGTTCATCTGCGCTAAGACGAATCCCAGATGCTTATGTTGCATAGTGCAATTGTCAATTACCTTGTTGCGCACCAATCGTAAGGCGAATCGACCGGCGCGTTGCATCAGTGAAAATCCCGCGAAGCGGCGCCGAACTGCGGCAGCAGGTGGCCAAGGTTTTCCAGCTTGTGCGCGACGAGATGGCAGACGTTGTCGACGATCTGCAGCTGGCCGTCAACGCGCAGCACGGTCGATTCGAGCAGTTCGCGGCGGTAGCGCAGAGCCACGCGTTCCCAGACGACGAGGTTGATCTGGCCGAATTCGTCTTCGAGCGTGACGAAGGTGACGCCGCCGGCTTCCGGCGGTCGCTGCCGCACCGTGACGAGTCCTGCGACGCGCGCCGGGTCGCCATTCTGCCGTTCACGGATCGCGCGCGAGTCGGACAGGCGTCGCTGGCGCAGTTCGGCGCGGATCAGCGCCATCGGATGGGCTTCAAGCGAATAGCCCTGGGTCGCGTAGTCGGCTTGGACGTTTTCCGCGGTGGTGGGCTCGCGCAGCGGCACCGCCAGTTCCGGCGTGTGCGCCGTCGCGAGTAGCGGCGGCAGGCGTTCCGCGCCGGCGCTGTGCCAGCGCGCCTGGTGGCGATGGCCAGCCAGCGGCTGCAGCGCACCGGCCTCGGCGAGGCGTTCGCGTTCGAAGCGGTCGAGCGCCGCGCGCTGCACGAGATCGGCCACGCTGGTGAAGACACGCTGTGCACGGGCCGCCAGGATGCGCTGTGCCAGCGCTTCGGACGCGCCTTTGAGCAGACAGAAGCCCAGCCGCAGCACAAGCGTTTCGCCGTCGCGCTCCAGCGTGCAAAGCCACTGGCTGCAGGTCACGTCGATGGCCTTTACCTCGACGCCGTGGTGTCGCGCATCCTGGATCAGCTGCGACGGCCCGTAGAAACCCATCGGCAGCGAATTCAGCAGCGCGCAGGTGAACACCGCCGGGTGATGGCATTTGATGTACGAGGACGCGTAGGCGAGCAGGGCGAAGCTGGCCGAATGCGATTCGGGAAAGCCGTAGCTGCCGAAGCCCTTGATCTGGTTGAACAGGCCTTCGGCATACTCGCCGTAGCCGCGCTCGTGCATGCCGTCGAGGATTTCCTGCTGGAATTTCCCGACCGTGCCGTCGTTTTTCCACGAGCCCATGGAACGGCGCAGCTGGTCGGCGCGACCCGGCGTGAAGCCGGCGACCTCCTGCACGAGTTTCATCACCTGCTCCTGAAAGATCGGCACGCCGCAGGTGCGTTCGAGGATCTTTTCGATACGGCCTTTTCGCTCGATGTTTTCCGCTTCGCTCTGCTTGCTGGAAACAGGATAGACGATGGGTTCCAGCCCTTTGCGCCGGCGCAGGTAGGGATGCACCATGCCGCCCTCGATCGGGCCGGGACGCACGATGGCGATCTCGACCACGAGGTCGTAGAAATTCGCCGGCTTGAGCCGCGGCAGCATCGACATCTGCGCGCGCGACTCGATCTGAAATACGCCGATGGTGTCGGCTTTCTGGATCATTTCATAAGTACTTTTGTTTTCCTTGGGCAGGCTGGCCAGGTCGTAATCCAGCCCGCGATGGTCGCGCAGCAGGTCGAAACAGCGGCGCAGGCAGGTCAGCATGCCCAGGGCCAGGCAATCGACCTTGAGCAGCTTGAGCGATTCGAGATCATCCTTGTCCCACTGGATCACGGTGCGCTTGGGCATGCTCGCGTTCTCGACCGGCACGAGCGTGTGCAGCGGATGCTCGGAGATCACGAAGCCGCCGACATGCTGCGACAGGTGCCGCGGCGAGCCGCGCAATTCCGCGACCAGGGCCACGAGATAGCGCATCAGCCGGCTATTCGGGTCGAAGCCGCATTCCTTCAGCCGCTGCGGCAGCGGCACCTTGCCGTGGGCGTGCGAATAGGCGGCGCTGAGCTGGTTGAGCTGGTCGTCGCCAAGGCCGAGCGCGCGACCGACGTCGCGCGCGGCGCTCTTGCTGCGGTACATGATCACGGTCGCCGCGAGCGCTGCGCGATCGCGGCCGTATTTGTCGAACACGTACTGGATGACTTCCTCGCGCCGCTCGTGCTCGAAGTCGACGTCGATGTCGGGCGGCTCGTCGCGTTCCTCGGAGATGAAGCGCTCGAACAGCAGGTTGCTGCGTATCGGATCGATCGAGGTGATGCCCAGGCAGTAGCACACGGCCGAATTCGCCGCCGAACCGCGGCCCTGGCACAGGATCGGCGGTGACTTCGCACGCGCCCAGCGCACGATGTCGTGCACGGTCAGGAAGAAATGCTCGTATTCAAGCTTTTCGACCAAAGCGAGCTCGGTTTCCAGCTGCGCGCGGTGCTGCGGCTCGATGCCGCCGGGCCATCGCTCGGCAGCGCCGGCCCAGGTCAGCGTGCGCAGGTGTTCGATTGGCTTGCTGCCTTCTGGCACGACTTCGCTGGGATATTCGTAGTGCAGTGAATCCAGGCGGAAACGGCAGCGGCGCGCGATCGCGAGCGATTCCGCCAGCAGTTCCTCCGGATAGATGCGCTGCAGCGCCGGCAGGGGCCGCAGGTGCCGCTCGCCGTTGGGGAACAGCGCATGGCCGGCCAGGTCCACGGTGGTGTTCAGGCGTATTGCGGTCATGACGTCCTGCAGCGCGCGACGGCGGCGCAGGTGCATGTGCACGTCGCCGGCGGCGACCAGCGGCAGCGCGTGCCGCTGCGCCAGAATCTGCAGCGCGTTGAGTCGCTGCCCGTCGCTGCCGTCCTTGTGCAGCTCGACGGCTATCCAGCTGCGTTGTGGAAAATGAGATTTTATCCAAGCCGCCTGTTCATCGCTGGCATCGTCCGCGAGCGCGGCCGTGGCGCCGGGCAGCCACAGCGCGAGCAGGCCGTTGCGGCAAGGCAGCAGGTCGTCGCGGCGAACGCAGTATTCGCCCTTGTCGCTGCGCAGGCGCGCCTGGGTGATGATCCGGCAGAGATTGGCGTAGCCATCCGGGCTTTCGACCAGCAGCACCAGCGCGAGGCCGTCCTCCAGGCGCAGCTCGCTGCCGACGATCAGCGGCAGGTCATGTGTGCGCGAGGCAACGAACGCGCGCACGATGCCGGCCAGCGAACATTCGTCGGTGATGGCGAGCGCCGCATAACCGAGCTTCCTGGCGCGTTCGAACAGTTCGTTGGCGCAGGACGCGCCGCGCTGGAAGCTGAAGTCGGACAGGCAATGCAGTTCGGCATAGACGCTGGCCTCGGGCGCGGCCACTTCCACGGACGTGGGGACTACGGGCAGGGCGGCATCGCGCGTCGCATCGGATAGCGGTGTCGGTGCTTTGGCGGCATCGCGCTGGCGCCGCCGCGCGGCCAGATCAATCGGCGCGTCGCTCATGCGAACCAGCCATGCAGCATCCAGCCGTTGTCTGCGTCGACCGGCACGAAGGCCCAGGCGCGCTGGCCGTTGGCGCAGCGCACGATGTAATAGTCGCGGCGCGCATCCTCGCCGTCCCACCAGCCGCTTTCGATGCGCTCCGGACCGGCCAGGATCTGCGCCGGCTGCTGGCGCAGTGGGATCGGCTGCCTCAGCAGCCAGAGCGGGCGTAAGCCCGTGGGCGCGGATGAGGGCAGTGCCGCCATGGTGGTGCTGGTCTGTTTTTTTACAGATGACGTTTTTTCGCTGGCGCGGGCTTGCGCTGCCGCCGGGGTGAACCGCCACGCGCGTTCGGGGCGGTGATCGGCGACACAGGCCAGGCCTTGCAGCGCATCGTCGCCAAGACGGCTGCGCAGGCGCTCGGTCAGTGCCGGCCAGTCCAGGCCTTCGCTGCGCGCCGGTTCGAACAGGTCGCGATGACCCGGTCGGAAGGGCGGCAGATCGTCGGCGATGAGCGTGATCGCACTGACCGCGGCGCCGATTTCCACGCGTTCGAGACGCCCGCGGCAGAACTCGTAGAGCGCCGCCGCCTCGCGCTGGATACTGACCAGTCCTACCGGAATGCGCGTGGCACCGCGGTCTTCGTGTTCCAGGCACAGCTCGAAACGCTGCACGCCGCTGTCGCGTACATGCAGGTACAGCGCAAGCTCATGCACGAGACGGCGCAGCGGAAACAGCAGCGGCTGCCAGTTGTCGACGAGGGCATCCAGTTCGATGCGCCGGGAGAAGCGGTCCGGCGGCTGGTACAGCGCGAGGTTTTCCACCGCATCGCCGCGCAGCACGTCGAGCCACTGCAACTGGTCCGGGCCGATCCGCCGGGCCAATTCGACGCGCGGCAGCGCGAACAGCTCCCGCAGTTGGCGAAAACCCATGCCGTGCAGTTGTGCAATCGCCTGCGCTGTCAGACCACTGAGCGCCACCGGCGCCGCGTTCAATGTATTCAGCATGGCGCTGCGATGGCGCAAGGCGATCTGTTCGTGGTTCAGCGCGAGCACGCGCGCTGCCGCGGCGACCGGCGCCACGCCGAGCCGATAGGCGCCGAACCCCAGCGCCTGCAGTTCCGCTTTCAGCCGTTGCTGCAGCGCCGGCCAGCCTTTGAACAGGGTCAGGCTCGCGCCGACTTCCAGCCAGACCGTATCGGGCTCGCCGCGGCTGACCTGGCCGCTGAAGCGATAGGCCCAGGTCGCCAGCAGCTGCAGGGCAGCGCGCTCCGCATCCGCATCACGTCGCCGTGCATCGACATCGGCACACAGGGCGCGTGCCGTCGCCAGCACCAGTCCGGGCCGCACGCCGCGCGCCTGCGCCGCGGTGTTCGCGTACGCCACCACCGGCCGTTGCCGCGGCCCGTCGAACACGACGCACGGCTGCTCCGTTGCGGCCTGTGCGGCGAACACGGCATGCAGCGGCAAGGCGGGGAAGTGGAGGCAGGCCCAGAGCACGGCAGGATTCGATGGCGGTTCGGTATGGGCGGCGGCGGGAACGTCGGACCGAGTGATAGGGCAGGGGTGTCGCTGCAATTGAGACGCGCGGATTTCCGTAGCGGCGGATATCGCATCGACGACGACGTTGAACCGCCTGCGTCGCGTGCAGCGATCGCGGCAATCGCACGACGCAAAGGTGTGCGTTTTTACTTGTTTTCATCAGTGCCGATCGCCAGCGGTGCGCGACGTGCCGCGAGTGCAGCAGATTTGGCGCCCGTGCACGAACCTGTGAGTGCCGTGTGTAGCCCGATAGCAACGCCGATTCCGATGCATCGCAGCGTCCATGCGATCCGGCATCGTTGTCCGGAAGCGGATGCCAGTGCTGTGATGCCGGTACATCCGGCCCAGCGCTCACTCCGCGCGCACCACGGTTGCCGACTGCCAGCGGCTGCCGTGGTGCACGCGAAGGGCTGCAAATCGAAGCGAGGCGTCCCTCGCAAAAGTCCCGGAATTCGTCGGGCCAGCTTCCACGGCTTGATAGTCCGGAGTACCCGCAAGCCGCGGTGCCTGGCGTATGCGGCCGCATGGGACCGGCTTTCCATCCGCTCTGCCGCGAGGACTCCGGGCGCTACCCGACGTGGCGAAGCGCCCGAGCCATCCCTGGGCCATTCATCGGCCAGCCCTGCCGACTAGCTGTTCCATCGCAACCGCGTGTCGCGCCGGGTATCCAGCCCGCCGCGGCACTTGAGCACCTCGATATGCGTGGTTTCGTTGTCGCTGTCGACGAGCAGGCGCAGGCCCGACGGGCTGGGGTTGTGGGCCGCTGCGGCAGGGCGGAACACGAAGCCCAGCGACCCGCCGGTTTCGGCCGCCAACTGCAGCCGGCGCAACTGCGCATAGTCGGACTTGAGCAGCCAGCACAGCACTGCGCCGCAGCCGCCGGAGCGCAGGCACTGCTCGGTGCTCCAGTTGCTGTCGCCGTCGTCGGCCTGGATCTGCGTGACGAGACTCAGGTCCACGCCCTGGGCCTGGAGCGCCGGCGCATACGGGATGTAGGGCGGCGCGACGAAGACGATACGGCGCCGCTGCCGCGTCAGCGCGGCCAGGGCCGGCATCAGCAGACTGAGCTCGCCGAGGCCATCCTGCGTGAACAGGATTTCCGACAGCGCCCCCAGCGGCCAGCCGCCGCCGGGCAGCAGGCTGTCGAGTTCCGCGCAGCCGGTTGCCTGGGTGCGCAGCACCGGCGCCGACGCGGAGGAGCGGCGCCATACGCCCGGATGCCGCAAGACTTCATTCAAGCCGACCGCTGACATGGATTACCCCTGACGAATCACACCGACATAAAGGCCTTCGATCGCGAAGGTGTCCGTGCGCCGCGAATCGACCTCGATCGGCGCGAAATCCGGGTTTTCCGACAGCAGCAGCAGGCGACCACGCTCGCGGCGCAGGCGCTTGACCGTGATCTCGTCATCGAGCCGTGCGACGACGATGCGTCCGTCGTCCGCGTCCGGCGTGCGGTGCACGGCGATGAGGTCGCCGTCGAGGATGCCGGCATCGCGCATGGACAGGCCGACGACGCGCAGCAGGAAGTCTGCGCGCGGACGGAACAGGGCCGCATCGATCGCGTAGCGCGCTTCGATGTTGGCGTCGGAAAGAATGGGAGAGCCGGCCGCGACACGGCCGACCAGCGGCAGCTCGCGCAGGACGGGACGGTTGGATTCGGCGCGTCGTGCCAGGCGCAGGCCACGATGCTGCGGCAGGCGTTCCAGCGCGCCCTTGCGCACCAGCGATTCGACGTAGTCCTGCGCGGAACTGTGGCTGCGCAGGCTCAGGGCCTCGGCGATTTCACGCAGGCTCGGTGCCTGGGAATGCTCGGCCACGTACTCCGTGATGTAGTCGAGTACGCGTTGCTGGTTGGCGGTCAGGGTGTTGTCGGAGTGCATACGTACGAATGTACGTATCTGCCCGGTGGAGCGCAAGTGTCCCTCGAGCAACCGCGCTGTGTCCCTGCTTGCCGGGCGGGCAGATGGCGCTTCCGCGCGCCCTGGCGACGCGACGCCTCAGCCCGTCGCCGACGCGTCGTTGCCGGCGACGATCTCGAGCTGGCCGCCGGCGGCGCGCAGTCCCGCCTTGGGCCTGCCGACATAGAAACCCTGCGCATAGTCCACGCCGCAGTTGCGCAGCGCCCGCAGGATTTCCGGCCGGTCCACGTATTCGGCGACGGTGATCTTGCCGATCGAGTGGGCGATGCTCGTGATCGCGGTGATCACGGCCAGGTCGACCGGATCGGTCAGCAGGCCCTGGGTGAAGGATCCGTCGATCTTGAGCATGTCCACGTCGAGATGCTTCAGGTGCGTGAACGAGGAGAAGCCGACGCCGAAATCGTCCAGCGCGAAGCGGCAGCCGAAGCCGCGCAGTTCGGTGATCAGGTTGCGTGCCGCATCGAGGTTGTTGAGCGCGCCGGTCTCGGTGATCTCGAAGGCGACCGCGCGCGGATCGATGTTGTATTCGACGAGGCGATCGGTGATGAAGCGCGCCATTTCGGGTTGGCCGATCGACTGTGCCGAGAGGTTGATCGAGATGCCAACCGGCGGCTCGTACGGGGCCGTCTCGCGCAGCGCCTTGAGCGCATTGCGTATCACCCAGCGATCGATTTCGCCGATCAGGCTGAAGCGTTCGGCGGCGGGCAGGAACGCGGAAGGGGCGACCAGGCTGCCGTCGGGATTGCGCAGGCGGATCAGCGCCTCGTAGAACACGCGCTGCTGCTGGTTGCGGCGCAGGTGGCGCGTCCACAGCGCGCCGTGCTGTTCGGGCAGGCTGTCGCAGTCGATCTGGCGCAGCGGCAGTATCGGCTGGAAGCACAGCACGAACTGGTCCAGGCGCAGCGCTTCTTCCAGGCGCGCGCTCCAGCCCAGTTCCAGGTCCATCAGCGTGCGCTGTTCCGCATCCTCGGCGAAGACGTGCACCTGGTTGCGACCGTGGCTCTTGGCCAGGTGCAAGGCGATGTCGGCGTTGGCCATGGCCTCGGTGCGCGAGGGCGTGTCCTGGTCGAGCACGGCCACGCCGATGCTGACCCCGACGCGATAGCTCTTGCCGCCATAGACGAAGGGCGAACCGACGATAGCGCGGCGGAAGTCGTCGGCGATCGCGTTGGCGCGATCGACGCTGATGTTGCGCAGGATCACCGCGTATTCGTCGCCGCCCATGCGGGCGAGATGGTCCGAGCCGCGCAGGCGCGCGGACAGGCGCCGGCTCATTTCCACCAGCAGCTGGTCGCCTGCGGTATGTCCGGCCGTGTCGTTGATGTACTTGAAGCGGTCGAGATCCATGAACAGCAGGATCGACACCTGGTCGGTGCGCTTGAGCCGCGCGACTTCCTGCTCCAGCTGGGTTTCGAACCAGGCGCGGTTCTTGAGCTTGGTCAGTGCATCGTGGCTGGCCTGCCAGCGCAGTTCCTCCTCGAGCATGCGGCGCGAGGAGATGTCGCGGAAGGCGACCACCGAACCTTCGCGATGACCGTCCAGGTTCAGCGGGTAGACCGTGCATTCCACCGGCATCGGCCGGCCGCGGGTCCAGAACACCGACTGCCAGCCGGGCACCTGGCTGCCTTGGGCATAGGCCTGCGACAGGAAACAGCTCGCGGTCGTCGTCGGCGTGCCGTCCTCGAACGCATAGTGGAAAAGTTCATGTGCGCTGCGGCCGATCAGCTCTTCCGTGCGGTCGTAGCCGAGCATGTCGAGCGCGGCCGGATTGACGAACTGGATCGTGCCGCGCGCGTCGACGCCGTAGACGCCGTCGCCGACCGAGGACAGGATGCTCTGCAGCCGGCGCCGTTCCGCATCGACCGACTGGCGGTCCTGCACGGCGCGCGCGAGCGAACCGAGGCGGGCCAGGAACAGTTCGCGCGCTTCGCTCTTGAACAGGCATTCCAGCGCACCGGCGGCCAGCGATTCGTTGATCACGCGATCGGAATAGGTGCCGGTGATCACGGCGGTGAGCACGCCGGCGGTGCGCGGATCGTCCTTGAGGCGGCGTACCAGCACTGGACCCGGATCGCCCGGCATGAAGTAGTCGACGATGGCGATGTCGAAGGTGGTGGCCTGGGCCTTGGCCCAGCCGTCTTCCACGTCATCGGCGGTTTCCACCACGTAGCCCTGCTTCATGAGCAGGCGGCGGAAAGCCATGCGCACGGTGGCCGAGTCGTCGACGAAGAGGATGCGCAGGTGCGACTGGCCGCCCAGGTCCAGGTTCTGTGATTGCGCCGCGGGCGCGAGCAGCTTGGTAAGCGCGTCGGCGCATTCGCTGTAGTCCGACCACAGCAGCAGTGCCGTGCTGGGCCGCTTCATCATCCAGTTGACGGCACCCGCGTCGCTGCTGTCGGCCAGCAGCAGCACGGCCAGATGCTCGAACTCCTCGCGCCGCAGCAGTGTGAACAGCTCGTCGGCCAGCTTGTCGGCGAATTCCGGCCAGCCCAGCACGATCCCGCGCAGCGCGCTGACCGTTTCGCCCTGGCGGCGCAACACCTCCAGGGCCTGGGCGTAATCGTTCGCTTCGGTGATGTCATAGCCTCTCGGCGCCAGCAGCGAGCGAACGGCCCGCCGACGCGTCGCCGAGGCTTCCAGCAGCAATACCCGATCCATTTCCCCGCCCCTGTTCCCCTGGGGATGTCCCAGGTTATACGCCATGGCAGGGGGCTGCAAATTGGCCGCCAGCGGCTCCTGGTACTACTATCGGCGGATTCTGCAGTTCAGCCAGGGAGAGGGCGATGGCCAATCCGCACGAGGACAATCTGATCTGGATCGACCTGGAAATGACCGGGTTGGATCCCGACAGCGATTCCATCCTGGAAATCGCCACGCTGGTCACCGATCGCGAACTCAACCTGCTGGCCGAAGGGCCCGAGTTCGCGATACGCCATCCGGTCGAGCGACTGGAGGCGATGGACGACTGGAACCGCAACCAGCACCGCAAGTCGGGCCTGTGGCAGCGCGTGGTCGAGTCCAGTGTCGAGCTCGGTGTCGCCGAAGCGCTGACCGTCGACTTCCTCGCGCGCTGGGTGCCGCCCGGCAAGTCGCCAATGTGCGGCAACTCGATCTGCCAGGACCGGCGCTTCCTGCACCGGCTCGCGCCGCGGCTCGAGCGGTTTTTCCATTATCGCAATCTGGATGTTTCCACACTCAAGGAGCTGGCGCGGCGCTGGGCACCGGAGATCAGCCGCGGCATGGTCAAGGACTCCGCCCACACGGCGTTGTCCGATGCGCGCGATTCGGTCGCCGAGCTGCGCTATTACCGCCAGTTCATGGGGCGCCTGGCCGGGACGACAGGCGGAAGCTCGTCCGCGTAGATATGGGCGGGCTCACTGCCGCTGCCGCGCATCAGTGACGCGCGAGCACTTCGTGATCAGCCCATGTCGCTTTGGAGCCCCCTTGAATCAAGGGGCGGCTATTGCAGCGGCATGAACAACGCAGATCGAAGATTGCTGCTTGGCAACACACAGAACTCCCTATTGGTCTTCGCCGAAGCCGAGCTTGGTCGTGATCGCGTCGAGGAAAGTCTTCTCGCGCGGCTGCAGACGGCCGTCGGCCGCGGCCAGGCGGTATAGCGCGTCGTGCAGGCGGCGGGCATTGGCACTGCCCGGGGGGTGCATCTGCAGGAAGCGATCGACATCTGCGTCGACGTCGATCTCGCGCTTGCGTCCGCGTGCGAACGCCTGCTGGGCAAGGTCGCGGGCGCGCGCGGGGAGTTGCAGATCGTCCATCAGCTGATTGACGAACTCGGCCTCGTGCGAGGTGACGATACTGTCGACGCCGGCCAGATAGCCCAGCAATCCGAACGCGATCTCCAGCGATACATTCTGCTCGGGTTCGAGCTTGCCGCCGCCGAGCAGTTCGCCGATCGATGCGCCGAGATCGCGCAGCATGGCACCGAAACGACTGCCCAGGGCCGGGTTTTCTCCATGTGCCATGGTTGCTCTCCGTGAAGGGGATAGGCGCGCACGCACGTCAGCGTCCGTGCAGGCTGTCGCGCATGCTGCGCCAGACGCGGGCGGCTGAAAAGAGGGTAAACCCCGATTTTCCTATTCAGCTTGCGCCTGCCCGACGCCGCTCGTGCGATCTTCACGATGTGTGGCTGGCGCACCTGCAGGTGATGTGCTACGAATGCGTCGCCGCACGAACCATGGCAGGGCGTGGCGGCCGGGGGGAATGCGTTGTACGCCCAGTCCGCAATGGCTCCGCGGCAACGCTCCAGTTTTCGTCATCGTTCGGATTGCGGCTCTAAGGGGGGATCGCATCGTGAATGTGGCATCCGAAATTCTCGGGTGCTTGCGCCGGACCGTCTGCGCGAATCGCGACGACCACGACTTTCTTGCTCTCGCTGCAGCCACTTCGGGTTGCTGCGCGCATCGCGCCGCGCCGCTGTTCGCGACCGATCGCGACAGGCCTTGTATCGTGCCGGTCCATTCTGACCGGGTGGATGCGCATGATCTTTTTGTAAATATTTAAGCATTTGTTGCATTGGGGTTCCGCACGGCAGTCGGCGCAACGCGGCCGCCTGCTGCAGCGGATTGGTGATGATCGATGGATATGTGGGGATTTTCATGATCAAGAGGATTTCACTGCTGGCCGGCCTGGCGTTCGCCCTGGCGGTGCAGGTGGTTTCAGTACAGGCCGCAGACGCGGTCGGCGTCGAGGCCGTGCGCTCCGACGCGATCAAGGGCGCCGTACGAGAAACCGAGCCTGCCGCATTGCCGGGATTTGTTCCTGAAGTGGCCAGCAACTACGTGTTTGCGACCACCACCACCGGTTCGCTGGCGGACATGAGCACGGGGACCACCCAGCTCCTGGCCCCCAATACCGATGACACGGCTTCGCCGCTGACGCCCATCGGCTTCGAATTCATTTTCCAGGGCGTGTCGTTCACGCAGTTCTCGATCAACGACAACGGCGTGTTGCGCCTCGGCGGAGCCGCACAGGCCAGTACGCCCTACCAGCCGCTGGCCCAGCTGGCTCCCGCCATCATCACGGCCTATGGCGCGGACCAGCGCACGCATATCGGCGACGGCAAGGTTCATTACCGCCTCGAGGGCAGTGCGCCGACCCGAAAGCTGATCGTGGAATGGCTCAACAACCAGGCGAACTTCAATGCGGGCGGTACGGCCGACCTGACCTATCAGGTGCAGTTGTCCGAAACGACCGGCGCGATCGAATTCGTCTACGGCAGCATGACGCAGAGCACGGCCGGTGCAGGTGATGGCAACTCGAATGATCCCCAGATCGGCTTCTCGTCCAGCAATACGGCCGGTACCGTAGGCTCGGTGGCGGCCCCGCTGGCCGGCACGCCGACCTTCAACGGTGCATCGGCCACGCCGACCAATAACCTGTACAACGCCGCTGGCCCGATCACAGTGCTGACCTCGGCCGCGGACGGTTCGCGCCGCACCATGAGCTTCACGCCGCCGGCGGCGATCGCGCCGACCAGCCTCACGTTCACGGCTGTCGGTCCGGTCTCGATGACCTTGAACTGGATCGATTCACCCAATGAAGTGAGCTACCAGATCTTCCGCTCGCCCGACGGCATCGCCTACACCTCGGTCGGCACTGCGCCACAGAACGCAACCAGCTTTGTCGCGGGCGGCCTTTCCCAGTCCACCAACTATTTCTGGCGCGTCGTGGCGTTCAGTGAAGGCAGTGTCAGCACGCCGCTGGATGGCAGCCAGGCGACCGGCGTACCGGGCAACATCGTCTCAACCGGCGCGGGCGGCAACTGGAGCAATCCGGCCACCTGGGCCGGCGGCAACGTGCCGACCAGTGGCGACAACGTGACCATCGTGTCGGGTGCCACCGTCATCATCGACACGGCGGCTGTCGCCTTCGGCCTGACGATCGATGCGACCGCGACGCTGACCTGGGACTCCGTGACTGCGCGCACCCTGACCGTCGATACCTTCGTCACCAACAACGGCACGTTCGACACGCCGGCCACCGGTGCCGTCACGACCCATGTGCTCAGCGTCGGTAGCGACCTGACCAACAACGGCACGCTGGACTTCAGCACCAATGGCAATACGGCGGCGGCCGGCATCACCTTCGTAGGCGCCACCAACAACACCTTCGGCGGCACCGGCGCCACGACCGACATCCGCACGCTCACGCTCAACAAGGGCACCAGCAACGCCAACACGCTGGAACTCGCCACGCCGACCTTCACGGTGCAGGGCGTCAGCACCGATGTGGCGGGCTTCCTCACGCTGACCAACGGCACGTTCAAACTGTCGGGTACGTTCCCCCTGACCAATCGCGTGTTCCCGGCGGCGGCCTACAGCATCGGCACGACGGCAGGTTTCTGGCTCAACAACCCGAACGCCACCGTCGCGGCGCAGAACGGTTCGCCGACCTGCTCGGGTCGTTTCCGCGTCAGCCAGGGCGTCTACAACATCGGCACCGCAACCGGCAATTCGTTGGGCTTCGCCACCGGCGCCAACGTGACCATCGAAGGCGGCACCATCAACGCAGCCGGCCGTTTCGGCGTCAGCGCCGCCGGCGCGACGCTGCTCTACACCCAGACCGGCGGCACCATCACGGTGGCCACGGCGGGCAACACGTCCACCACGCTCGCTTCGTTCGACATGGGTAACGGCGCGGCGTCCAACGTCAACATGTCCGGTGGCAGCATCACGGTGCAGCTGGCCAACACGGCCGCCAGCGGTCCGCGCGACTACCGCCATCAGGCCGGCGCGGTCGGTGCGCCACAGGTGACCGGCGGCACGCTGACTCTTGGCAACGCCAGTTCCGGCGCGATCAAGAACTTCTCCATCGTCGGCGTCGTGCCTGACCTGGTGCTCAACACCACTTCGGCCGCCCATACCGCCGTCTTCGGCACGGCGGCGGTGTTCAACAACGTCACGCGCAACATCACCATCGGCACCGGCGGCACGCTCACCTTCGGTAACCAGGTGTTCCTGTTCAACGGCACCAGCATCGTCAACAACGGCACGCTGACGCACATCGGCGCCAGCGCGCGCTTCATCACCTTCCGGGTAGGCACCAACATCACCTACCAGGGTACCGGTTTGGTGACGTCGCCAATGACCAGCCTCGAGCTGCAAAACGACCTGAACTTCACCTTCGACCCGGCCGTGAGCCAGATCGTGGTCAACCGCGTGATCATTTTCAGCGGCAGTTTCGTCAATGCCAACAAGCTGACGCTGGGCACGGGCGCCTCGACGGTCGCCGTGCAGATCGGCAACACCACGACGCCGACCGGCGGCGGCACCTTCGATGTGGCGCCGGCGTTCAATCTCGGCACGGGTGTGCAGAACATCTCTTACCTGCGCACCGTCAATTCGAAGGTGGTCGGTCCGGAAGTCAACCCGGCGCGCGCGCTCAACAATCTGAGCTACGACGACGACAACATCACGCATTCGCTGACCGTCGCGGGCGGTGATCTCACGGTTGGCGCTACGCTGGCGTTGACCAACGGCCGCGTCATCACCGGCGCGAACAAGATCACCGTCGGCGGCACCGGCACCGTGACGCGCACGAGTGGCTTTGTCGAAGGCGTACTTGCCAAGACGCTGTCGGCTGCTGTTTCGCGCACGTTCGAGGTCGGCAACGCGTTCGGCTATTCGCCGGTCCTGGCCAACGTCACGGCCGGCACGTTCCCGCTCGTGTTCGAGGCGACGGCCGTGGCCGGACCGATGCCGAACTTCGCGCCGGCGGACAAGGCGATCACGCGCCACTGGCGAATTGCCGCACCGGCCGCCACGACGGCGGACCTGACCTTCAGCTATCTCGACGCCGACGTGCCTGGCACGGCGACCGAGGCGAATCTGCGCGTCTACAACGGCACGCCGGTACCGCCGACGACCTTCACCGATCTTGGCGGCACCCTGGACACGACGCTGAATACGGCGCTGGTCAGCGCGGTCACCCAATTCAACTATTTCAGCCTGGCCGAATCTGGCGGCGGCACCGCGGCTGACCTGACTATCACCAAGACCGACGGCGAGACCGAAGTCGACACCGGCGAGACGCTGACCTACACCATCGTCGTCTCCAATGCCGGCACGAACGACGTCAACGCGGCCAGCGTCAGCGAGACGCCGAGCGGCGCGCTGACCTGCGGCGCATGGACCTGCGCCGTCAGCGGTGCGGCCACGTGTGGCGCGCCCTCGGGTACCGGCGTCATCGCCGATGCGCCGAGCCTGCCGGTCGGCACCTCGGTCACCTATACGCAGCAGTGCACGGTCGCCACGGTGAGCACGGACACCACGGTCGCCAACACGGCGAGCGTCGCGTTGCCGGCCGGCTTCATCGACACCACGCCGGCCAACAACACGGCGACCGATACCGACACGCTGGTGCGTCTGGTCAATGTCGGCATCACCAAGACCAACGGCGTGACAACGGTCAATCCGGGCAACCCGACGACGTACACCATCGTCGCGAGCAACGCTGGCCCGAATGCCGCGGCGACGACGGTGAGCGATACCTTCCCGGCGGCGCTGACCGGTTGCACCTGGACCTGTACTGCCAGCAGCGGCACCTGCGCAGCGAGCGGCAGCGGCAACATCGCCGACTCCGGCACGCTGCAGTCCGGCGGCACGCTGACCTATACCGCGGCCTGCACGGTGTCGCCAGGAGCGCCCGGTTCGCTGTCCAATACGGCAACGATCGCCGTAGGCACCGGCAACCGCGACACCGATCCGTCCAACGACAGCGCGACCGATACCGACACGATCGTGCCGCTGGCGGATGTGGCCGTCGCGATCACCGACAACCGCCAGTTCGTCCGCGTCGGCGATTCGCTGAACTACATCATCACGGTGACCAACTCGGGCAGCCCGCTGTCCGCGACGGCAACCGTCAGCGATGCATTGCCGAGCGAACTGGGCGGCGGCAGCTGGGTCTGCATACCGTTCGGTGGCGCGAGCTGTGCGTCGGGCAGCGGCAACACGCTCAACGACACGGCGACTCTGCCGAGCAACAGCCAGGTCGCCTATGTCTACTCGGCGACGGTACTGCCGGGCAGTGGTGACGACGTCATCACCAACACCGTCACGGTGACCTCGGCCGGTGATCCGAACACGGCGAACAACACCGCGACAGACACGCCCGAAGACATCATCGTGATCTTCAAGAACGGCTTCGAGACCGCGCCGGTCACGATCGTGCCGGACGGCGTCGGCAACGCGAATGGCTTCGTGGCCGGCCGCCTGCGCGTCGATCCACAGCTGCTCTCGGGTCTGGGCCTCGAACCGGTCGTGATCGCCACCGGCGTCAGCGATCGCGGTGCCGAGCTGTTCGCGCTGGAACTGGCCCGCTTCAACGGCCAGGTCATGCTGCGCAGCGTGCTGCGCGATGCGGGTGGCCTCAGCGAACGCAGCGTCTGGACAGCGGTCGATCCGACCCGCGGGCCGATCGAGTTCGCCTGGCAGTCCGCCAGCGCCGAGGCGAGCGACGGCTATCTGCGCGTGGCCGACGCGACCGCGTCCCAGATCAGCGGCAACCGCACGGATCGCGGCCGCCTCGCCGGCCTGCGCCCGGCGCTGCAGCAGAACGTGCCCTGGGTCAGCCTCGTGCCAAGCGGTAACTGATCAGTAGACCGCAGTAAC